>CAZNGU010000659.1:0-1507 GCA_964572325.1 uncultured Methylomarinum sp. | reverse complement strand
ACTATTCGTCTAGTAAAAAAAGCGTTGTTTTTATTTTGCTATCATTGGTCTTGCCGATTATCGGTAATAGCCTGAGAGCATTTGGCATTGTGGTGATTGGTCATTTTAGCGGAATGAGGCTGGCTGTCGGAGCAGACCATCTTCTGTATGGCTGGGTGTTTTTCGGGGTTATTGTTTTTCTGCTATTTTATGCGGGTAGTTTCTGGCGGGATAAAGAAGAGTCTTTTAATAATATTGATGAAGGTGAGCCAGTTTTAGTAGACAAGCAGAAAAATCATTCACCATTTGTTTTTTTGATAATAACCTTTTTTCTTGTGACATCATTTTCAGTATTTTCAGTATTTTCAGTATTTTCATATAACATCGAAAATAAAAAACTTGGCATGGTTAGTCTTCAGGTACCTGTAAATTTTGCCGGTTGGCAGTATGAAACAGATCGCTTGTTTAATTGGCAACCTGTCTATTTAAATCCAGATGTAAAAATTTCTCGCGGCTATTCTTTGGGAGATGATTTTGTGCAATTAAATATTGCTTATTATCAAACACAGCGGCGGGGAGCAGAAGCTGTATCAACGAGCAATAGAATCACTGACCCGTATGGTGGAGAGTGGAAGCTTATTAGTTCTACCGATGTCATGGAGGATAGTAAATATTTTACTGAGTCGGAATTAAAATATGCTGACAAAAAATTACTGGTTTGGAGCTGGTACCGAGTTGGTGAATATGAAACACCCAACCCTTATATAGCGAAAGCATTAGAGGCATATAATCTTATTATTAAAGGCCGATCTGATGTTTCAGTATTGTCGATTGCAACACGATTTGATGATACTAAAAAAACAACACGCCAGGTAATATACGATTTCTGGAAAAAGTCAGCTAAAGATATTATTAATGAGTTTGAGAAGATACAAAATGAAAAGTAATTTTTCAATTTTTATTTATGGTTCTGATTTTGTGCAAATGGCGTTCTGGATAAAACAATGATACTGAATTCAAAACAAGCTATTACTCTTGAAAAAGATCTACCACCACAGCTAATAGTGGTGATTGATACTGAAGAAGAGTTTGACTGGAATAAGCCGGTAGACAGAAGTGCAACATCGGTTCATGCAATGCAGTACATACATCGCGTGCAGGATATATTTGATGAGTATGGTATCAAGCCCTGTTATGTTATTGATTACCCCATTGCATCACAGCAGGAAAGTTATCGTTTTCTGGTGGAGATATATAAAGACAATCGTTGCGAAATAGGGGCGCATCTTCACCCGTGGGTGACGCCTCCCGAAGCTGAAAAACTCGTCCCGGTAAATACTTATCCAGGAAATTTAGAGCAAATGCTGGAATACGAAAAACTTAAAAACCTCACCGAAGTTATTCAAAAAAATTTTTATTTTCAACCGTCTATTTATAAAGCTGGCAGGTATGGGTTTGGTGCTAATACTGAGGCCATTCTTAAAAAACTGGGCTATCAGATAGACCTGTCGTATTGTCCATCGTTTAA
>CAZNGU010000658.1:0-1516 GCA_964572325.1 uncultured Methylomarinum sp. | reverse complement strand
TCTTGTTGGTGAGCAAGGTAATGATTCGGTTATTGGGGGTAGTGGTAATGATACCCTTGATGGTGATATTTTAATTGGTCAATGTAACAGCGGAAATGGTACCAATTATATTGATAATATAGCAGCTTAAAAAAATTAGGATGAGAATGTTTAAAATGAAAAAATAATTACTCATATGATTTCAGCGGATGAAGAGGTTTAGGATAAACCAGCATGACAGATTTATTTAGTTACAACTTAAACGAGTTGCTCGGGCAACAAGGAAAATAATATGAATTTCCCTTTTTCAATAATCGGTTTTTTTGTTTATCTGTTTTACATTTTTATCGTCATGTTGGTGGTTGTATTACCACTTCGGCAATGGATATTAAAAAATAAAACATGGCAATGGTGGGTGATAAACCCAATAGCGTTTGTTTTTTTAGCGGCACCGATTGCTGAAGAGTATTGGATTCAATATCAATTTAAAACATTGTGTGCTGATGCGGGCGTGCATGTTGTGCGGCGGGTTGTGGTGGATGGGTATTATGACAGTACGTATGGGGATCCCAGTAATAAAAATAAAATCATCGATACTCCAAAGGAGGTTAAGCGCTTTAAGGAAGAAGGCTTTCTTTATAAGGAAGTGAGAACATTGGAGGGAAAGGTTCGGCATAGAGAGCTTAAAAATGGCAAGATTGAACAAGCAATATTAGACAAGCCTGAGGCGCGTTATTATTTTAAACGTTCATATGAGCATGCGAAAGTAGGTCATCAAATAGAAAAACTAGAAAGGGTCATGTTTGATAGCGTTAAGAAAGAAGTGATTGGTCGGGATACATTTTTTGCACGTTACCCTGGCTGGATAGAAGGTTTGTGGATTCAGTTTATTGGTAACGGGCAAAATATTTGCAGTGGTCCACTGGATAAACCAGAAAAACACAAACGCAAAGGGCAGATTTATAAATATGTTCTAATTCCAAATAACACAATACAAGGAGCAGTAAAATGACAGCAATAACAGATTATTATCAATATTCACAATTAGCTAATGCAGCATATGTTAATTTGGATAACGTTAACTCGGGTAGTGCTGATGATTTAGTTTTTCAGGCAAATGATCAAAAACGCATCCCCACCAATCTAGCACAGCAATTATTTAATCCGAACTTTGGGAGTAATACACTCGATAGCGTCTGGTCAATCCCCACCAACGGCTACTACGGCAACGATGCCACCGGTTTCGCCGCCACCCTATATGAAAAAAATGGCGAAAAAGTTTTAGCGATTCGAGGTACGGAGTCGGGGAGTATTGGTGGCATCCTGGATGATTTACTTAATGCCGACTTAGCACAAATTGGGTTTATCGGTTTTGCTTTAGACCAAACGGTTTCGATGATTAACTACATTCTACGGTTACGAGGAGCAGTAAATAAACGGGACAGATTTATATAATTACAATGTAAACGAGTTTCTCGATCAACAAGGAAAGTAACATGAGTTTTCTATTTTTATTATTTTATTGGGTCGCACTGCC
>CAZNGU010000657.1:0-1520 GCA_964572325.1 uncultured Methylomarinum sp. | reverse complement strand
AATTATTCTTTATTCGAATTCAAGTATTTCTCTTAGTAAGGATGTCGCATAGCAACCCGATGGCAATGAAAAACTGAGCAAAACCTCTGAATTTGTTTTTATTTCCCAGTGCAATTTATCAGGAATCACATTAAGCGCCCGTCTAGCTACATTTAAACCCTGTTTTATTAGACCCTCTGCCAGATCTTTATTATTATTAATCACTTCTTCCTCAATCGCTAAGGCTTCATTACTAGTTTCCACTTTACCTTGGCCATACATAATAGCGGTGGGTTGAATATCCCCTTGTTGAATACGTTGAATAATTCCCTCATCAATTTGTCCGCTTTTAAAGTAACTATTGGATTTAGCTAAGACAAAAACATCGCCGGAAATAGCCTGATTCCAATTTCTTGCCTCTACTCTTTTTGCTAAAATCTGGTTAAATAAATAGGATCTTATCGCTGATAAATAAAGACTGCGTAGTTCTCTTTTAGTTTTTTTTCCTTGTAAAAAAGCCAGGGCTTTATTGACATTCTGGCCTTGATAGCCAAACCGTTGGGAACCAAAATAATTAGGAAAACCTTTTTGTTTTATGGCTTGCAATTGCTTTTCTATTTCCTGTTTATCACCCATCCAATCCCGAATTATTAACTGGAAGTAATTACTGGCTAATACCCCACGTTTAAGCTTTCTGGCATGGCGAATGGATTGTAATACTTTAATATTATCAGTTTCCATTTGCTTCCAGTCTGGTTCATCCTTGCCTGGCAACCATACGCTAAACCATTGAGTAGTTTTACCATGCCTGTCTTTTAAACCTGCATAGCCAATATCACGTTGTCTGACCTTAGCAAACCGAGCTAATAAACGTGTTACATATTCGGTGTTTTCTGCTTTTTTTTGTATCTGTAGAAAAACATGTTCACCCTCTCCTTCTGGCTGAAAAGACAGAACTTCTTCTACGATAAAATCATCAGGACATGTTTTTATTTTTCCACTGCTTTTTGGAGAGCCATAAGCATATGGCCAAACAGGGATTTCCACAAGTGATTCAAAGGACATGTTTTTTTAGACGCAAGAGTTCAAGTGAAATGAATACAACACACTGATTAGAAAAAATATTTGACCTTGAACCTTTGACCTTGAACCTGCTTTTTTTAATTTTCTATTAAGACTACAGTCTGAACCGCTACACCTTCTTTTCGTCCTTCAAAACCTAATTTTTCTGTGGTTGTAGCCTTCACATTAATAAAGTCAATATCGACCTGCAAATCTTCGGCAATATTACTGCACATTGCTGTTATATGAGGTGCCATTTTCGGCGCCTGGGCAATAATGGTAATATCAGCATTAATCAATAGATAGCCTTTTTCCTTTACTATAGCGTAAACATGGCGCAATAAAACACGGCTGTCCGCCCCTTTAAATTCAGGATCAGTATCTGGAAAATGTTGGCCAATATCACCTAAAGCCGCAGCACCTAATAAAGCATCACAAAGCGCATGTAAAACTACATCACCATCTGAATGTGCCTCAAG
>CAZNGU010000656.1:0-1524 GCA_964572325.1 uncultured Methylomarinum sp. | reverse complement strand
TCTGGCAATAATAATTGCCTTTGTTATTTTTTATCAGCAACAGCGAGTATTTGCCCTTTATTTCTTAGCCTGGGTAGTGCTTTATTTAACATGGAATATCAGTTTTTCACTCTGGAAACTAAAATTTGATAAGGCGGTGGCTACGGCTGATTCAAAAGTTGGCGCGGCTTATTCTGATGCCATCAGCAATATCTTTATCGTAAAAAGCTTTGTCCTGGAAAAACGGGAACAAGAGCAGGTGAATCAATCATCTGATCAGGTATACAAGAAAAAGAAGATTGCCTGGATTTTAATGTTTATCTCCTTCTCGGTGCAGGGCATTATGGTTTTTTCTATTGAATTATTATTTGTTTATTTAATGATTCAAAAATGGCGGACTGGAGTATTTACCATTGGGGAATTTGTATTATTTCAATCAGTATTATTAATGTTGGTGCAACGGTTATGGGAATTTGGACGAAACTTTAGAAGCTTTTTTACTGCACTGGCAGATGCCTCTGAAATGGCCGAAGTTTTTAGAAATAATGAGCTGGAAGAAGATACAGCTACAGCAAAACCACAACTTATCAAACAGGGTCGTATTGACTTTAATAAGCTTACTTTTTCCTATCATCCAGATCAAGATCCATTATTTAAGGAATTTTCTCTGTCTATCAAAGCGAGTGAAAAAATTGCATTAGTCGGTGCGTCAGGTTCAGGTAAAACTTCTTTAACCAAATTATTATTTTGTTTTATCGAGCCTCAGCAAGGCACGCTCAGTTTTGATGGCATAGATAGCCGAGACTTTACTCTGGCATCTTTGCGCCGGCAAATATCGTTAATTCCTCAGCAGCCAGAATTATTTCATCGTTCAGTAAAAGCGAATATTACCTTAGGCGCAGAAATTACAGATCAACAACTGTATCAAATTGCTGAAAAGGCACAATGTCTGGACTTTATCCAGCAATTACCTGAACAATTTGAAACTCGCGTGGGTGAAAGAGGTGTTAAATTATCAGGCGGCGAAAAACAGCGAATTGCTATTGCCAGAGCCTTTCTGGAAGATGCTCCCGTGGTGGTGATGGATGAGGCCACCAGTGCACTGGATTCAATAACAGAAAAAAAGATTCAGGCGGCTTTGTTTAATCTTATCGAACATAAAACAGCCATTATCATTGCTCATCGTTTATCCACCATATTGCGTATGGATCGGATTATTGTACTGGATCAGGGAAAGATTGTAGAGCAAGGTAATCATCAGGACTTGTTGAAAAATAAAGGACGGTACTTTCAAATGTGGCAGCATCAAAGTGGGGGTTTTTTGGAGTTTTAATTTTTCCTGCTATCACCAGTGCCGGTTTCCTTATACCTCAAGAAAAATACCGCTTACCATTCATATATAGCCACTGACTATAGATACTCTATGAATTTTTTTTTACTTCCTTATTATTAATGTCACGGCTGTTTGTAAGCCGTGCTTTTTTATAGTGCTGAATTCAGCACTATAGCTTAATAAGTGTATAGTTTCACCACGTTATACCTGAT
>CAZNGU010000655.1:0-1526 GCA_964572325.1 uncultured Methylomarinum sp. | reverse complement strand
AAACGAAATGCAAACCTTGCAAAAAAACTTCCGGGCGATCTCTCAGCTTGACCAAACCATATTTAAAGAGTTGCAGGTTGATTTTAATTCAATTACCAAATTCCTAGAGAATCGGATTAAGGGGCTAAAGGAAAAATATTGGACAGAACTATTTACCAACTTTGAGCCGATCACAAGCAGGCTGACAAAGAAAAGCCGTGAAGATTTACAAGGGACATTAACCGACAATATCAGCGTAGATTTTAATGAGTCAAACATCTACGCTGTGACGACCTGGGCTATCAAAAACGCCAATAAATATTTTGACTCTCAGCTAATAGATGTTTTTGAGGATCTCATAACCAAGGCGAACTTAATAAAGTATAAGTCAAATCAGACCACCTGGGGCGATGATAAATGGCGATTTAGGGAAGATTTAAAAGATGGCAAGGTGAAACATTTTGGCCTTGATTATCGTTGCGTGATCGAATGTTATAATACTTTTTCAGCTTATGATTGTCAGAATCTAAATCCTATTGTTAAAAACAAATTAAACGACATTTTAACCATTGCCAATAACCTTGGATTCACCACATTACAGGGTGAAGATTCATTTAATAAGGAATGGTCGCCAGGTAGCACGGTTGACTTTTACACCTCCACCGATGGTATTTTAATGTCAGTAAAGGCATATAAAAACGGTAATCTTCACATCAAATTCAATCAAAAATTCCTGCGAAAATTAAACGTAGAATTTGGTAGGCTCAAAGGATGGCTACGAAACCATAAACAGGCCGCTAGTGAGCTAAATATAAGCGAAAAAGAGGCGTTAGAGTTTTTCAAGGGTAATTACTCCCTTGATTATACTAAAACGCAATTATTAACCAGATAAGCGGAGGTGGTGTCATGTTAGCATTTTTCTTAATAAGCACAGTGTTTTTTCTTCTTGTTCTTTGTATCGTAAAAAATACGCCAGATGATGACGGTTATGGAGATTACGGCATCCAATGCAAATACGGCCCGATAAGGCCGCAAATGCGCTGCCCACACTGTGACCATGATAAATGCGTCCGGGCGCAAGTAGTTAAGTCAAAAAAAGGCATTTCAGGGGCTAAAGCCACAGGAGCAGTTATCACCGGCGGCCTTTCGGTTCTGGCAACTGGCCTGAGCCAAAAGGAATACAACACAAAAGCGCACTGCGACAACTGCGGCAGTGCATGGACATTTTAGAACCAACAAAAACCAATAAAAACATATAGGGGGCCAGACATGACCGAATATCAGCAACGCAGACACCATTTACAAACGATGGCCAAGCGAATTGAATACTTAGTATCAAAAAGCAAAGGCAAACCCTCCAAAGCAGTCAGTTTTATGTTGTCGGAGATCGCCGCTTTACGGTGGGCTATTACTCAAATAACCACGTAGGGGCAAACACTTACCTGAAAAACTTAAAGGAGATTATTAACTTTGTGGAATATAGAACTTTTTTTCATTTGCCAACTTTTCAGCGTAATAATTTACGCTGGCTATAAGTACCTACAACA
>CAZNGU010000654.1:0-1529 GCA_964572325.1 uncultured Methylomarinum sp. | reverse complement strand
CTAACGCCTTGCTCACCGGCAATTCAAAGGGGCACGTTTTTGCTGTTTTTTAGCAAAACAAGTGCCGCTTTGAATTGTCCGGTGCAGCTAATTGTTAGCCATTTTTATTATATTAATGCTCTGGCATTTCTTTAGATAGTTTGTCTATAAATTCAGCATCAAACTTATAGCCACCAGTATTACGTGATTTTCTAACTATTTCCCATGCTCGTTTGTAATTCCCTTGGTCATAAGAAATAAGTCCACCCATGCTATATGCGCGGCTATATTTAGGGTCTGAACTTAAAGCATTATCTATTAATGAATTAGCTTTTTTATAAAACATTTCTGAATTCACAGTATCAGTTTTCTTGATTTCACTAGCTTGCCATGCATATGCCCTAGCGGCATCAACCTGCAACCGTGGTTTTTCTTTTTCGTTATCAATGTGGCTTAGAGCTGTTTCAAAAAATTCGGCTGCTTTTTTTGGCTTCCCTTCTGCAAGGGTAATAGCACCAAAACCCCAGTATGGCTGGTAGTAATTTGGGTCAATTAACCATGATTGATTAAACCGACTAATTGCTGTTTTATTATTTCCTTTGCGCTTTTCTGCCCAGCCCCATGCAGCAAATTCTGTAGCCGCTTTTTTACGAGACCCAGAGTTTTCTATTACAGTTTTAATGAATTTTTGATC
Source organism: uncultured Methylomarinum sp. (assembly GCA_964572325.1). Taxonomy (GTDB): domain Bacteria; phylum Pseudomonadota; class Gammaproteobacteria; order Methylococcales; family Methylomonadaceae; genus QPIN01. The sequence continues at coordinate 856 of CAZNGU010000654.1, read as the reverse complement.
AGCTGCTTTTTGGCTTTCTGTTTTTTTAATATCAGGGGTGCCATACATTGGAATGAAGTTATTTTGATTGTTGTTTGTAGCATACTTTACATATTGCGGATTGCCACATGCAGATAGTATTGTTGAAATAAATATTATGATAAAAGTATTTTTAATCATTTGAATCTCCTTTTTTTGGCTAACGCCCGCATCAGGGGCATGAAAAAGTGGTGCGTATTTTTGCCCCGCAAAAATCGCAACACTTTTGAATGTCCCTCTGGATGCGATTGTTAGGCGTAATTTTACTTTTTACTTGTTTTTACCAACATCACAAACTACACCATGAAAAATATATAGACACCATTTTCAATTATGAAGCATAGCCATAAATTCTTTAATATCATCAGGGCCTTTCGGGAATCTTTTAGTATTTTTTTCCTCTTTTTCCCACAGCGCCTTAGAGTCAAGATAAATATGAGCAGTAATTGCTCTATCGGCAACACCTTCCAGCAATCCCGCTGGTACCCACGCATAGTCACCTATACTCATAATATTTGGAACAGGACTACCACATACACTACAGAAATTTGTTTTATAACCATTTTCTTTTATATAGGAGGATATTTTATCTTCCCCTGAATTCCATTTAAGAGCATCGGCATTTATCACAAATGCAGAACTTGCCGAGGAACCGGTTGATTTTTGACATAAAGAGCAGTGGCATTGATACAGATTTGGTAATTCCCCAATCACCTCAAACTCTACCTCTCCACAGAGACATTTACCTCTCATTGGCACTCTCCGTTGAACTTGTAATTTTGTGCCTAACGCCCTCATCAGGGGCTTTTAAAGCTGGCGTGGCTTTTGCTGGTTTTTT
>CAZNGU010000653.1:0-1530 GCA_964572325.1 uncultured Methylomarinum sp. | reverse complement strand
ATCTCCTCCGAATTAAATATTTTAATTTCCTTGTCTTTAAAGCTCAGCAATTGCTTCATGGGTTTTTTTAAGGATATCTTAGATGTAAACAAGGCTGATACTAATGCGCCAAAAATCCCATGCAGGGTACTGGCACCACATAAATACAAGTTCTTTATCTCTGTTTTAGGCTTAAACATAAAAACCCCTGTCTGAAACATGTTTTTTTCTGTGCTAAATATACTTCCCTTGGTGCTGTTTAGATAAAAAATATTCGTGAGAGGTGTGCTTAATTCACTAAATCGAATCGAGCCTCTGATGTCAGGAATAAGTTTTTCGATGTTAGAAATAAATTTATCAGTGAGTTGCTGTTTAAAATCCATATAGTCAGCCGAGCGATTCTCTGGCCCTGAGCCAGACCACTTTTCAAAGGGTTTAAAGGGCACATAAGTAAAAGCTTCAATAGCATGTAAATTCTTATTCTTTTTAGATGGATCTTTCAATGTTGTGATGGTTAAATAAAAAAATGGGAAATTATCTTTATCAAGAAGTTCCTCCTCACTACATTGTCTAAAGGTCTCATTCATATCATTACTATCGAATAACCAGTAATTCCCCGAATCAAACCCTTTTGCCTTCAAATCAAGATCCACCGCCATAAACAAACCCAAACAGGACAATGAATACTTTGTTTTATGCAATCGCTTTTGTAATCGTTTACTCAGTGATTTTTTATCTAATAAGTGTGTAAAGGTCTGATGAGGATCCGTGTTCGAAATAATCTTGTTGCACTTTATCTCTTCCCCACCCGTAATCCTGACTCCAGTAACCTGCCTTGATTTACCTTTACCTTCGGTAAGTATTGCCTCGACTTTCGTTGCCAATCTTATCTCTGCATTATATTTTTTAAGCGCTCGCAAATAAGCTTTCGGTATTTTCAGACCACCACCAACAGGATAATAGGCACCATTCATGTAGTGCTGAAATATACCAACATGCATAGGCGCAGCCGCTTTTTTTGGTGGCACCGCATAATCACCTGCTTGCGCTGACAACAAGCCAATTAATTGTTTATCTTTTATGTAGTGGCGTACTAAGCTGTCATAACTCGAAAAGCCCCACCGAATCATGGAAGGTGCAATAACTGGCATTTTCAAAAGATCAGATAGTTTTTCCATATCAAGGATAGAGCCAATTTCTTCTGCTATTTTTTCCGTTTTATTTAGAAACTTTTCAATACCTTTTTTCTCTTGCGGAAAATGTTTTACCAGATACGCATATAACTCATCTTTCCCGTTAGGTAAGTCATAACGCTGTTCTTTAAATAAAATATGTTCATATCCCTGTTTATTAAGTTGGCAAAATTTTAAATCAGCGCCCAAGCCCAAGCCTTCAAGATAACTTCTTACTCGGGCACCGTCTTCCAGCTCGCCAATATAATGTACACCGGTATTAAATCGATAGCCGTCCAGAGTGAAGGAATGACACCAGCCACCTGGCACCGTGTGCTGTTCAAGTACTAATACTTTGTCACCCGCCTGCGCATGACAG
>CAZNGU010000652.1:0-1540 GCA_964572325.1 uncultured Methylomarinum sp. | reverse complement strand
ATACTGCCATACCTGATGGCTCTACAGTTTCGGGTTTAATTAAATCCTGATTCCTTAGAGTGTATATTACAGGTTGTTGTTGTTCTGGTTTTCAGTATGGCTTTACTTTTGATGAAGAAGTGAATGAGGATGATACCCAGGTCAAAAATGGCGAGGTGACAGTTTTGATTTTTGATAGATTCTATGAGTATAGGATATTTAAGAGGTGCCGAGATCAATTTTAAGGAAGATTTGTCAGGTGCTCAGTTTGTTATTAGAACCCCGAATGCAAGTGCTACTTGTGGTTGTGGAACTTCTTTTTCAGTTTAAATATAAACTGTAGTCGGTGAGTTATCCAGAGTATACTCCGCCAAGAATAACCTGTTTTTTTGCACCTGTTACTTGAGGTAAATTGCCCGGTAAATGATTGATTGTTTGCCGGGCAAGCCAGGCAAATGCCATGGCTTCAACATGGTCAGGATCTATTCCATATTCAGCAGTGGATGTTACGGAGTGATTCTGGTTTTCTTGAATTGATTCAAGCAGTTTTTGGTTGTGCACACCTCCTCCACAAATCAAGCTATGTTTTGCTAATGGAGCATATTGTTGAATTGCATCGGTGATAGTATCTGCTGTAAATTGACAAAGACTGGCCTGTATATCATTTGCATTACACTGGCTAAAATTAACTAATTTCGTTTCTAGCCAGAGAGTAGAGAAATATTCTTTGCCAGTGCTTTTAGGGGGCTCTGCTTTGAAATAAGGGTCGTGTTTTAAATGTGCAAGTAATTCAGTATTAACTGTGCCAGATTTTGCCCAACTTCCATTTTTATCGTAATTTTTACTGATATTTTTTTTTATCCAGTAGTCCATTAGCGTATTGCCAGGTCCTGTATCAAAACCAAGCACTTTCCCCTTAGTTAAATAGCTGATATTGGCTATTCCACCAATATTAACAATGCAGACTGATTGTTTGGATAAGTCAAAAACATTAGAAAAAAAAGCTTGATGGAACGCCGGCACTAAAGGCGCGCCTTGCCCTTGGGCTGCTATATCTCTTCTGCGAAAGTCAGCTACTGTTGTAATGCGTGTTAGCTCTGCAATGATATTTGGGTCGCCAATTTGTAAAGAAAAAGCCGTAGGTAAATCTGCCGCATGATAAACGGTTTGCCCATGGCTACCGATGGCGGTAATTGCTGAATGGGGGGTCTTTGCTTTTTTCAGTAAATCGCAAACAGAGTTAGCAAATAGTTTGCCTAGTTGGCTATCAAGTGAACCGTATTGTTTTAAGTAGATTTTCTCGTCAGCTTGGGAGAGTGTCTGAATATCTTTTTTTAAAGTGTTCGTAAATGGAGTGTATAAAAAGTCAATAAGCTTAATGTTGTCATGTTCGAATTTGACCAGTGCGGCATCGATGCCATCAACACTGGTTCCTGACATTAACCCTATAAATAGCTGGGACATTGTTGGTACTCCATCACAATTATATTGGCGGATATAAAAAGCCGATAAGTAGTCATCTGCGGCGTTGCACTCGCTTAAATTAGCCTGCTAGTTCTGC
>CAZNGU010000651.1:0-1554 GCA_964572325.1 uncultured Methylomarinum sp. | reverse complement strand
TCTTGGCACCGCATTACGTGATTATCCTGACGATAAAAATAATGATAAAAAACTGTACCAGCTGGCTAAAGCCTATGACCAAAAAGGTGATTCTAAAAATACCCACGCCACCTTGAAAAAACTGGCCGAAAAACACCCAAAATCAAAATATTATACTGAAAGTCAGTTCCGTCTTGCTGAAAATGCATTTAGTAACAAAAAATATTCCCTCGCTGAAGATAAATATACTGAAGTCATTGGCTCAAAAAAGAGTAGTGTTTTTTATGAAAAATCGCTATACAAACGCGGATGGGCCCGTTTTAAACAGGAATTTTATTTCGAAGCTGTTGATGATTTTTTGCAAACAGTGGAACTCAACAAATTTGATGAATTCCAAAAACTCAATGACATAAAAAAAGACCTGTTTAACGAATATTTCCGCGCTATAAGTCTTTCATTCTCATATATGGGCGGCGCAAAGTCACTTGACTCTTACTTTAAGAACAACCCTGATTTTAAACACTTATATTACGTATACGCTCACCTGAGTAATTCTTATATAAAAGAAGACCGAAAAAATGACGCAGTACTGGCTCTGCAACATTTCTCAAAACAAAACCCAAAATCTGATTTTGTACCAAAAGCCTTGTTAAAAGTCATCGACATCTGGAAATCTGGTGGTTTTCCCTCAAGAATGAATACCGCACTGGAATCTTTTTATGCTGTTTACCACCCTGACAACAAATACTGGAAAACAAGAAAAAATATAGATCAACGAATTTTTAAACAGGTAAAAAATGATCTTCGGCAACACATCCTGACAATAACGGCGAATTACCATGAAAAATACCTGAAAACACACAAAGTAACGGATTATTCCAATGCCAAACGATGGTATGAGAATTATCTTGCACATTATTCTTCCTATTCCAGGAAAGATAATATCCATTATTTATATGCATCTCTTCTTGCCGAGAATAAAAACAACACAGACGCTTTAAAGCATTATGAGCTTGCCGCTTATGATTCAAACATCATCATTGACAAAAACTCTGCATATGAATCTGTTTTACTGGCATCAAAACTATCCACTTCAGAAAAAAACAATGACGATATATTATTTTGGGTGAACAAACTTATCCATTTTTCTACCCTTTATGGCCAACAGTACCCAAATGATAAACGAACAGCCAATATTATTACCCATGCCAGTGAGCTTGCCTATAAAAACAACATGTTCAAAGAAACGATAATGCTGGCAGAACTGGCAACCAACAGCATTAACAGTTCACTGGCGATAAAAATTAATACCATAAAAGCACACTCATATTTTAAACTGGAACAATATGAGGATTCTGAAAACATATATCGCACCATATTAAGAGATTATGATTTAATCCAAAAAGATGATTCATCTATCATTGATGGCCTGGCCCTGGCAATTTATTATCAGGGAAAATCTGCCCATGAAAAGGGAGAAATTTCTACTGAAATTCAACACTATAGCCGAATCGCACAAATCGCACCCACTTCAGAAATTTCAGCAACCGGTATGTATGACGCTATTTCATTAGC
>CAZNGU010000650.1:0-1560 GCA_964572325.1 uncultured Methylomarinum sp. | reverse complement strand
TGACTGGTTATTTTATAAGCAGATTTTGGCTGGGGTGTAGGGATTGGATGACAAAAAAAGCATCAGCCTTTATTATATGTATTCCTTAAAATAAAAATGCGCGAGATAAATCGGGGCGGCTGATTGCTAAATATAACTGGTCAAGCGGTAATTTATGCGTATTATTTCATCATATCTTTCATTGCTTTGCAGTTCCAGGTACGTTTTAGAGAATGTTCAGCAGCCTCCTTCACTAAAGAATAACGCTTTGAAGGAGCAAGACCAAACACAGCGTCATGCACTGATAATGCATCCTTTGAGTTCACCCTGTTTTTTATATTTTCAAAAACATAGTGACTTAATTCTTCTTTTGACATTGTGATGCTACTATTTTTAGCTTCAGTATAAATTTTACAAATTTCACCAAAACCAGTTGCTTCAACTGAGAAGGCAACAATAGAATGCATTGACAACAAGAGTATCAATATTAATTTTTGGTAATACATAGCACCTATCCTTGTTATTTACATGTATCGCTGTTAATTTATATTGATCTTAGCATAAACAAGGAAGATTAAAATGGATGTGGTTGACGTTAGGAAAAAATTATCCAGAAAAGAAAAAGAAGTCATTATTAAAGAAATGCTTGGCAACGATTACAAAATCAGTGGAGAAAATTTTAGTATTCTCAGCCTGGTTATTGATTATGCAGGCAAAGCTGATGATGCACTCACTCTTGCAGAACTACTCCCGGCTGCGAACACTCTGTTCAGAAGTGGTTCATTTCTAAGTATCGTTTCATCGGGAGCAACCATATTTTCGATTGCTGCCTTTCCAGTTGACTCAATGATAAAGGTGCTTAATGCATATCAATCTGGACATAGAATGTATTCTTATCGTGCCATAGCTTATAGCCTTACGGCTTGGGCTTTTAATAAGCCAGCACCACAACCATCACTAAGGATATTACATAATCTCAGATCTGGAGGTCTGGTGCGGGATAAATCTATCGTTAAAGAATATAAAGCGGTCTGGAGAAAAACATCAATGTCGGTAATAGCCAGGTTGAATGCAAATAATTTTTCAGGACAAAGTTCTGAAAAAGCCGTAAAATATATTCTTCGCGCGATTGCAAATAACAATGAACAAAAACTATGCCTGTTAATCCTGAAAGGATTTGAAAATAAATTTACCTATATCGAAAAACCAATATGGAAAAGTAGATACTCTATCAACTACCCAAGATAAATTTACCAATGCATTCTGTTTCAACCATTATTTTACACGGCAGTATATCAATAGCACTCATGATACTAGGAATTTATGTGTGGATTGAAGAAAAGATTTTTTACCCAGGCAAATACTCCGCCGAGCCTCTAAGCACATTGGAACCCCCTGCAAATATTATAACGGCTATATCTTTTTTTATGCTGTCATCTGTCTTCCTTCTAATTTTAACCAATATGAAATACACAAGAATAATTTGTGTATGGATTTTTTCCATCGGCCTTTTTACATTAATTACTATGACTTCAATATACTAAGAGGGATCGAGATTAGAAATGTCAGCAAAAACAAAAG
>CAZNGU010000649.1:0-1570 GCA_964572325.1 uncultured Methylomarinum sp. | reverse complement strand
CATCAAAAAAACCAACACTAAGAACACAAGTAACAATTTTAGCTTTTTCATTGTAAAGCTGTTTTTTTAGTAGTGCTTGATTAAAGTATGATTTTTGTATATTGATTACAAAAGAGTAATCAAATGTTAAGTAAAACAGAATTCGACTTATTAAAGTCCAGCCAGTATTGTGATAATCCATCATGTGAATGCTACAATAAAGTAGGTCAAGGCAATATAAAAATCAATAGCCGTGCTAAAAGCCAAGTGTATTGTAATGGCTGCAAAAATATATGGGTGTTAACCAAGGGCACCATGTTCTTTGATCTGAGAACGCCAGTAGATAAAGTAATAAAAGTTCTGCAAAGCCTGGCACGAGGTATGGGTTTACGAAACACTTGCCGTCAAGAAAATGTAACAGCAGGCACTGCACTGGATTGGATTACAAAAGCAGCGGAACACTCTAATGAATTTACTGAGTATATGCAGCAAGAGATGCATTTGGAACAAGTTCAGATTGATGAATTTTGGTCTTTCATCCGTAAAAAAAGAAAAATCTTACAGATGAAGAGAAAAAGTTATCTGAATTAAATCCACAATTCGCTGATAAACAAGGAGACAGGTGGTCTTTCGTAGCCGTTTTACCCGATAGTGGTTTTGTTCACACCATACACCATTCTAAAAGGAGTGGAGAACAAGCCGGAATTTTTCTTCGAAAGATCAAACAAAAAAGTGATGGACTCGCTCCATTATTTTTGTCAGATGCCTGGTTTTATGAACAGGCACTTTATAATACTTACTGTCATTACGAACCAAGGCTATATAGTGGCAGAGGCCGTCCACCACTACCGCTTAGAATTGTAGATGAACAATTAAAATATGCCCAGGTTTACAAACAAAGAAACAGTAAGGGCAAATTGATAAGCGTCACTACTCGAATCATTAAAGGAGAGGAAGCAGAAATTTTAGCGATTATCCGAAAAAGTGGTCGTTCAAAAACCATTAACACCTCCTTTGTGGAAAGTAGAAATGGGAAGTATAGAAAAGATGATGCTCGTTTGAATAGAAAAACAATGTGTCATTCTAAAAAAATAAAATATCATGATGCTCATGCCGATTTCTTAACTGCTCTTTTTAATTATTGCAGGCAAAATGAAGCATTAAAAGAACTCATTCATCCCAATGCACCGCTATTTAAAACGAAATATCTCAGAAAGTCTCCCGCAATGGCAGAAGGCTTAACTGATAAAATACTGACTGTCAAAGAACTATTATTTTTCAGAGTTCCAAAAAAATCCATACTTTAATCGAACACTACTAAATTTTTATGTCTTGTTAAATTAAATTTTAAATGGGCCTAGTTATGATATACAGCATCAAACCGCCCATCTGTGATCACAATAGTATCACAACCGTCTCTTACCATTGTTAGACCAAATGTCCCCGATATAATTTGGTTACCAAGATCAAGCCTTGTTATATTAATTTGACTAATAGCGGTAGTGTCTATATTTAAATTATAATTACAAAGATCACTATAATCAAACAAATCAGTAGTTTGCATAAAAAATGAAGTATCTTGAGGGATTAC
>CAZNGU010000648.1:0-1570 GCA_964572325.1 uncultured Methylomarinum sp. | reverse complement strand
CCAATAAACTACGCTTATTAACGCTCAGTTTCGACCCTCAACACGATACACCCGAAGCCATGAAACACTATGCGCATGGCTTGCAAGGCACTAACCTGGACTGGCAATTTTTAACCACCCGCTCAGAGACAGAGTTACAACCCATTTTGCAGCATTACCGGCAGAATATTCAGAAAGTATTTGATAAACAAGGCCAGTTTACCGGCACTTTTTCACATCTTCTGAGAGTCTATTTGATTGATCAAAATAAACACATAAGAAATATTTATAGCGTCTCTTTTTTACATGCAGATACCCTAATCAACGATATAAAAACGTTGTTACTTTCTCCCATTAATTCAAAATCACAAGTAGCTAGCCATAACAGCCGCAGTTTAATGAAAACCGTTCAAAAGCCCCCTTTAGGCTTACCCAAAGTGCCTGTGCCACTGGAAAACCCGGTAACAGAAGCAAAAATAAAACTGGGAAAAAAACTGTTTTTTGACCGCCGCTTATCCATTAATAATACTTTTTCCTGCGCTATGTGTCATGTACCTTCACAAGGTTTTAGCAGCAATGAAATGGCAACGGCAGTCGGTGTAGAAGGCCGCACTGTCAGACGTAATTCTCCAACAATATACAATGTGGCTTATTATGCTTCACTTTTTCATGATGGTAGAGAAAATACACTAGAGAATCAAGTCTGGGGACCTTTGCTGGCACATAATGAAATGGCCAATCCATCCATTGGTTTTGTTATTGATAAAATCAAACAAACCCCCGAATACACTGAATTATTTAAGCTGGCATTTAAGCGACCCATTGGCATGGAAACCATCAGTTTTGCAATCGCCAGCTATGAACGTAGCTTAAATTCAGCTGACTCCAATTTTGATCGCTGGTATTTTGGCAAACAAAAAAATGCCATTAGTGCATCCGCACAACAAGGTTATGCCTTGTTCACAGGTAAAGCGAAATGTAGTAGCTGCCATACAATCTCAGCCAAATATGCTTTATTTACAGACAATCAATTTCACAATACCGGTATTGGTTATAAAAATTCCATGCAAACTGAAACTGATGCAGAAACTACCCAGGTTCAAATAGCACCCGGTATTTTTATCCCTGTTGAAAACAAACTGATTAACGCAGTCAGTGAAAAAAAAATCAGTGACTTAGGGCGCTATGAAATCACGAATAATCCTGCTGATCGCTGGAAATATAAAACCCCTTCCCTTCGTAATATTAGCCTGACCGCCCCCTATATGCATAATGGTTCGCTCAACACCCTGGAACAGGTTGTGCATTTTTATAATGATGGAGGAATCAACAATGTAACGATTGACCCTTTAATAAGCCCGTTGCACTTAAGCAATCAGGAAAGCACCAATCTGCTTGAATTTTTAAAGACGTTAACCGGAAATAATAATCATGAATTGCTTGATTAAAAAATAGCCAAAAAATATATTTCCAGCCTCTGCCTATAATAAAAAACTTAAAGTATCTACTCAGCATGATTCTGCTTAGAGTGTAGCCTATTGATTTATCAGGCTTCTGAAACAGGACGTTTCAGAGAGCTTACAAGGATGTA
>CAZNGU010000647.1:0-1571 GCA_964572325.1 uncultured Methylomarinum sp. | reverse complement strand
CTTTTGCTCTTGAGTATTACTATACAGGTATAAAATAAAGAGACAATACATGGTTTTTATAAATAATTGTCTTGTAATAATATACAATTAAAACAACAGCAGCCCGTCATCATTATTCTGGCACTGTCCTCATTACTTATTTCAGGAGCTGAAATGGACAAATTAATCAGCATGAATGTTTTTGTCCGTGTGGCAAGGCATAGTAGTTTTTCTGGAGCAGCCAGGGAGTTAGGTATCTCTAGAGCAATGGCATCCAAGCATATTATGTCTTTGGAGCAGTTACTGGATACCCGCTTATTTAATAGAACGACGCGCAGCTTACATTTGACCGAAACCGGCATTTCCTACCTGGAAAAATGTCAGGAAATATTGCTTGATATTGATGAAATGGAATTAGCTGTTACTCATTTACAAATAGAACCACGTGGTGTTTTAAAAATTAGTGCGCCGCCTGTTATTGGAGCAACTCACATTGCCCCCGCTATTGCAGAGTTTTTAAAGGAATACCAAGATTTGTCAGTTGATCTTATTCTAAAAGGCGGTCGGACAGACATTATTGGCGAGGGCATTGATATTGGCATATTATTAGGTGAATTACCCGACAGCAGCCTGGTAGCACGCAAACTGGCTCGTTCCGTTTTGGTGGTATGTGGATCAGCTGAATATTTTGAAAAAAATGGCATGCCAGAGCATCCGGAAGATTTATACCAGCATAGCTGCCTGGTTAATTGGGCAATACCGCCCTACAATAAATGGAAATTTAATAGCGCTGATGGTGAAAAGGAAATAAAAGTGACAGGCCGCATGCTATCTAATGTTGCAGAACCCGTTCGCGTAGCAGCAAAAAAAGGTTTAGGCTTGATCATGCTACCCAATTATATTGTAGGAAGAGATATAAAGAAGGGAAAGCTTATAATTGTACTGGAACAATACAAGGTGTTACCGTTACAAATATCTGCTATATATCCACATAGAAAATACCTTTCGGCAAAAGTTAGACTATTTTTAGATTTCTTACAGGACTGGCTACCTTCTCGCGTGGGGATGAGTTAAATTTATCTTCCTGCAAACAAACCAAGCCCTGCCTTACTACCAACCACGCCGGGTTAAACCACATTTCAGGGTTACATTTTTAACATAGCACTGATAGTTGTCAATATTTTTCACTTTGCCATCACATGGTTCACAGACTACCTCACCTCTGTCTTTAACTTCAGCCAAGCCCCAACCGTAACCTAACTGCTGACACAATACCTTGCTGTATTTTTTAAACCGATAACCCGTTGCTGCCTGTTTTACTGCTTTTTTCTTATTCTTACATCCAGGTGTTGGCTTTAGATTCCCTGTAATAATTTTATAATCAAACCCACCCTGAAATAATGCGGTTGCTTGAGTTGAACAAAAACACAGAGCCAAAAGCAAACAAAATTTAGTAAATCTCACGATTTATCTCCTTGTTTTAAACAGCATCAAAAATTATAACACTATCCTAAACCACTTGACACAGCAGTGTTCACAGTGGAAATGATAATAATAACTTAGGGATTTGATCTAAGGCAACTCGCAATAAA
>CAZNGU010000646.1:0-1574 GCA_964572325.1 uncultured Methylomarinum sp. | reverse complement strand
CCAAAGCTTTCAAGCAACATTAAAAATACACCCAGGGATATTGCCATATCAGCGACATTAAAGGCAGGCCAGTGCCAGTTTTGATAATAGAAATCAAGGAAATCTATGACATAACCATAAACAAGGCGGTCAATTAAATTACCTAAAGCACCACCCAAAACCAATGACAATGCTATCGCCAGTAAGGTCTCATTTTTCTTTAAGCGATAGAGCCAGACGATTAGTACACAACTGATAGTGATTGCCATTATGGCGAAAAACCAGCGTTGCCAGCCACCGGCTTCACTTAAAAAACTAAAAGCAGCGCCTGAATTACGGACATAAGTCAGATTAAAATAGGGGGCGATAGCAATGGATTGATAAAGATGCATGGCACTATCTATTGCTATTTTACTCCATTGGTCAAGAAGCAAGGCTAACAGGGTTAGCCATAACCATTTAAGCATAGTGGCGAGTTTCTCCTTTGCCATCAATATTGCTTACGCATCGGCCACAAAGTTCAGGGTGTTTTTTGTTTTCACCCACATCATAACGGTGATGCCAGCAACGCACACATTTCTCATGTTCTGAGGCAATGACTTTTAATTTAATACCTTCTACTTCTGTTTGAATGGCATCTTCAGGGCAGAATTTTTCTTCTGCCAGTGATGCGCCAGAAGTAATAAAAATGAAATGTAATTCACTTGATAATTGATTCAGAATTGTAAAATATTCAGCATTACAATACAGTTCCACTTCGGCATTAAGTGATGAGCCAATATCTCCTTTTGATCTTAACTGTTCAATTTCTTTACTTACAGCGGGGCGAGCCAGGATAATCTTTTCCCAAAAGGCGCGATCCATTGTTGAATTTTCATCAAGTTCAAACAAATGCTCATACCAGGTTTCCAGAAAAATAGAGTCACTGCGTTTCCCGGGAATATGCTGCCAGGCTTCATCGGCTGTATAGCTGATAATAGGTGCCAGCCAGCGGATTAAGGCTTCTACTACGTGATACATGGCTGTTTGTGCAGAACGCCGAGCTAGACTATCAGTTTTTGCCGTATATTGGCGGTCTTTAATAATATCAAGATAGAAGCTACCTAAGTCCATGGCACAGAAATGATGTACTTTTTGGTAAATCTGCTGGAATTGATAATCTTCATAAGCGGCAATCACATCTTTTTGTAATTGCCAGGCTCTATCAACAACCCAGCGGTCTAATGCCAGCATATCCTTAGCTTCAATTTTATCTGTTTCCGGATCAAAGCCTTCCAGATTTGATAATAAAAAGCGGGTGGTGTTTCTTAAGCGACGATAGCCGTCCGATGTGCGTTTAAGGATTTCGTCAGAAACATTCATTTCACCACGATAATCTGTAGCAGCCACCCACAAGCGAAGCACATCAGCACCTAAGGATTTCATGATGGACTGTGGTGCAACTACATTACCTTTAGATTTTGACATTTTTTTGCCGTCAGCATCCACAGTAAAACCATGCGTTAATACGGCTTTATAAGGTGCTACATCATTCATAGCGGTCGAGGTCAGGAGTGAGGACTGAAACCAGCCTCTGTGCTGGTCTGATCCTTCCA
>CAZNGU010000645.1:0-1581 GCA_964572325.1 uncultured Methylomarinum sp. | reverse complement strand
TAAGCTTTATAATGTTGTTATTAAAAAAGAAAAATAATGTAGAGAATTTATTAATGATTCCAAAAGTTATTGTATTCTTTTTCCCCTTATCCTTGCCTTCCCCCTTTGGAGACGGAGACCATATGCGGAAACTTTTGAGCAAATAATATTTAATACTATTCTGAACACTTTTTATTCAAATTTCCATGTTGGAGCAAAAAATGTCTGACTCAGAAAAGAACAAAACGCAACAACTACTTAACACTACTCAAAAGTTGGGTAAAAGTAGTGAAGAAACAACCCGAACTGTTCAAAAAATCAAGACAATCAATACCTCCCTGGTAGATATTACCCATAAACAGTACGATATTGTTAATCACATTTCTGATGAAGGTGAACAGATTAAAACACTGCTTTCCCAATCGGTAAATCAGGCAGATGATTCTTTATCTGTGCTAAATAATACGGTGCACAATATGGAAATTGAATTTAATCGCATGGAAGAAAGTATTCAATTATTTGACAAAATCAAGGAAAGTACATCAATACTTAAAAACGTAGCGCGCCACACCAAAATGCTGGCATTGAATACCTCTGTTTTAGGGGGTTCCTTAGGCAAGGATGGAAATGGAATTGGCATTGTTGCCCAAGAAATGCAAGGCCTGGTAAAAACCTGTGAAGAAGCCTCTAAGCATATTGAAGATGTTGTATCCTCAGCTCGTAAAAATATAGAAGATATTATTAAAATTAATCAAAAGCATATTAATGAAAGTCTTAATAATACGCAAACAGTTGAACAAGCCTTAAAAAAATTAATTTCTCTTGTTACTGGCAGTAAAAAAACAGAATCGAAAACAAATACCCCCTCCGTAGAGGCTATTCTTTCTTCGGTAAGCAGTATAGAACAATTAGCTCAGCAAGTCAGCCAAATTGCAAAAAACACACAGGCAGAAACCGAAGTACTCAATAATGAAGTTGAAGTTTCAAACCAGGCTGTTTCCGATCTGGTGGGTATAGTCACAAATACCCCTATTACTAATCTTACCCCCCAGCAAGCATTCCAGCAACTCTCTGCTTTTCGTATTATTGATGTACGAAGAGATGACGAATTTAATGATCAACTAGGACATATTACAAATGCGCGACTTTGTACTATTAATGAAACAACTTTTAAGACTAAGCTACAGACCTTAAATCGTGACAAACAATACCTTTTTGTTTGTAGAAGTGGTGGGCGTTCTTCTCGCGCTGCACGGGTTGCTCAAACATTGGGGTTCCCTCATATTTTTAATCTTGAAGGCGGCATGCTGGCCTGGGATAAATGCCAATTACCAGTTGAATGAAAATAAGTCCTTTTGATAGTCGTCTGTAAAATCCTGGTATTCTATTTTCCCCATAGCCCTCTTTCCCACTTTAAAGCAGCAGTTAATATCTGACACTTTCGAGTGATTAAGAAAAACAATTCAACAGCTAATAGTAAACCCTTAGCAATTGCTGTATTTCATCAAATTCATGTAAATAGGGTTTAGCAACTTCATGATTAGCCGCAATAACCACTAAATCATGGGAAAAAACCGAGGTGTTATACCAGTTAAAACTGCC
>CAZNGU010000644.1:0-1585 GCA_964572325.1 uncultured Methylomarinum sp. | reverse complement strand
ATTTTTGAATGGTTGGTGTAAAATGCCAACAAATAGCACCTGATTTTTTATTTTAATAAAAACCAGGTGTTCAAAAATACGATGTAATGCTCTATCAGGACGCGAGAATATCTATGAAAAACCAGGGTTTAATAAAACTTTTATTACTATCTGTTTTAACTTTTTTACCAGCATTTGGTTCTGTTGCAGCAAAACTGGCAGACCCTCAACTTGCAATTGAGGAAACTTCAAATAAATTAAAATTAAAACTTCAGGATAAATCATTTATTCATGACTTTAATAAAGTCAATGCCTTTGTAGATGAGGTAATTAATCCACATGTAGACTTTAAGCGTATTTCTGCTTTAGTCCTTGGTAAGTTGTGGAGAAAAGCGACTAAAGAGGAAAAAAAACGCTTTACCGCAGAATTTAAAACATTATTGATTAGAACTTATTCCCGTGCATTCATAGGGTTTAAAGATTGGTCGGTACGTTTCCTACCGTTGAGAATAAAAGAAGGTGCAAAAAAGATTTTAGTTAAAACAGAAATATTACAACCTGGGATTCAGCCTTTAGCAATAAACTACAGAATGGTCATATCTAGAGGTCGGTGGAAAATGTACGACATAATGATTGAAGGTGTGAGTCTGGTTACTAACTACCGGACTTCAATCAAGGCGGAGTATAGAAAAACAGGTTCTATCAACGGAATTATTGAAAACTTGGCGAGCAGAAATGCGATAGCTTTAGCAAAAAAGGATAATTCATAAAAAATATAGTTTGGTTTTTCTGCTCTTCTTGCCTGAGCAGAAAAACTGAAAAAAAGTTCGCTTATGCTTTCAGCTTTCTATCCTGTTCCTCATGTCAGGCATTAAGGATACCCTATTTGCCAGCCCTGTTACCTCATTAAATTCTTTCAAGTTTGATACTGCGGTTGTAAATGTATTTCCTGATATGATCCAGCGTTCAGTGCCTGGCTATCAAACCATCATTCATGCCATTGGCTTACTTGCAAAACGCTATGCTAAAGAACATAGCGTCTGTTATGACTTGGGCTGCTCCTTGGGCGCAGCCACCATTTCTATGCGCCATCAAATTTCTGCAGAGCATTGTAAAATAATAGCTGTTGACAATTCTTCAGCAATGCTTGAACAATTTAAAAAAAATTTAAAAGAGGATCAAGGCAACATATCTGTTGATGTGCTCTGTGCGGATATACGTGATTTGAGCATAAAAAATGCTTCGGTTGTCGTTCTGAACTTCACCTTGCAATTTATACCTATTGAAGACCGGTATGCTTTTCTAAAAAAAATTTATCAGGGTTTATTACCAGGTGGTATTCTGATTTTGTCAGAAAAATTAAGCTTTGAAGATGAAAAGCAGCAACAACTGCATACTGATTTACATCATTTGTTTAAAAAATCTCAGGGCTATAGCGATCTGGAAATTAGTCAAAAACGCCTGGCACTAGACAATGTACTCATTGCAGAAACCTTTGCCAAGCACCAACAAAGATTGCAAGCCGTGGGCTTTAATAGTGTAGAAGTCTGGTTTCAATATTTTAATTTTGCTTCAATCGTAGCGTTAAAATAAATAATGATCGACT
>CAZNGU010000643.1:0-1589 GCA_964572325.1 uncultured Methylomarinum sp. | reverse complement strand
TGGGCAATTACTTTCTTAGGATGCTTAATTACTCACCAAAGCATCCCACTTTAAAAAACTAATAAACTAATAAACTAATTAGGATCCAACCCTTAGTTTCAAATTCACTAAAATAGATGTCGCAATTATAAAATATCGAGGAAATACAAATGAAGTGTTTGGTGGTTGATGACAGTAAAATGTCCAGGATGATGTTGAAGAAAATAATAAGTACTGCGCATCCAGACTGGGAAATAACTGAAGCCGGAGATGGCCAGGCAGCAATAGAAACAGCCAAAGGACTTGAGCTGGATATTATATTGCTGGATTATAATATGCCCATTATGGATGGAGCAGAAGCAGCCAAAATATTAAGACCGCTATTTCCTGATGCCAAAATGGCTTTTTTAACGGCCAATGTTCAAGACTCTATTAAAAATATGGCGATAAAGCTCAACATCGACTTTATCCCTAAGCCTATCACTGAAGCAAAAATTTTAAAATATGTCGGATAAATCCCCTCTCTTAAACGAATTTTTTGTTGATGCTGTTGCAGAAGTACTCAATGTGGGCATGGGTAGTGCGGCAGCCTCTCTAAGTGAAATGATTAATGAAGAGGTTAGGCTCAGTGTACCCAGCGTTGAATTTGTTAGTCGTCTTGAAGCCACCCAGATTATCGGAAAAAAAACCAAAACCAATGTCAGTGGCGTTCATCAAGGTTTTAGTGGTGCATTTTCTGGAGACGCTTTATTATTATTTCCTGAAGAGCAAAGTCTTGAATTAGTCAGAGCTGTTTTGCAAGAAGACCTTGCTTTAGATGAGCTGTCAGAAATGGAGCAAGAAGCTATGACAGAGATCGGCAATGTCATTCTTAACGCTTGCTTATGTAGTATGGCTGATATGTTTAATAAAGAAATGCAAGGTGAAATACCTGAATTTGTTCAAGGAACATTACATCAGGTTTTCTCCTGTGATAAATTGGAACATACAGAAGCCATTGTATTACTATTGAATATGGAGTTTGCTGTTGATAAAAAAAACATTCAAGGCTATGTCACATTTTTAATGGATGTTAACTCAGTCATGGACTTTAAAAACCTTATTGAATCTTATTTAGACCAGTAAATTGTAAAAAATGTCTATTAATCCTCACCGTAATAATATAGATACAACGCTTAGAGATCCGTTGGTTTTTAAAAAAGTATTTTTAGATTGTGAAATAGGACTTATTTTAATTGATACTGATACTTGTCTGCTAAACTGGAATCCATGGTTTAGTAAATATAGCGGTTTAGACTTAGAAAAGAGTATTGGCATAAATATTTTTGAGCTATTCCCTGTTTTGCAAAAAAGCAGTGTGGAACGTGCAATAAATTCGGCTTTAACAAACAAATTATCTTCCGTTGTTTCACACTCTTTAAATCGCAAACCGTTCCCGCTTGTAAATAGTGCAGGAAGCCCCCTACACCAGCACATTATAGTTAAACCATTTTTTCTGGAAAATACTGCACATTATTGTTTAATACAAATAAATGATATCAGCGCCAATGTGAATCGTGAAAAACAACTCATTGCCCAAACCAAAACAATGAGAGTTATTTCAGACAAAT
>CAZNGU010000642.1:0-1592 GCA_964572325.1 uncultured Methylomarinum sp. | reverse complement strand
ACAACAAAAGGCCATAATTTATACCGGAAATTACTCTGCTTTTGAAAAAATGCGTGCAGAAAAATTAGCGCAACAGCAAGCGGCTTTTGTTAAACAGCAAAGGGAAATTGAACATATTCAAAGCTTTATAACCCGTTTTAGAGCTCAGGCCACTAAAGCCAGACAGGCTCAAAGCCGGGTGAAAGCATTGGAGCGTATGGAGCTTATTTCACTGGCTCATGTAGACTCTCCTTTCAACTTTAGCTTCCCTAAACTGAATAAAATACCTAATTCTCTACTCAAAATTGAACAGGCTGATATAGGTTATGGCGAGAAAATAATCATTAACCAGGCCAGCTTATTTATTACTCCGGGAGACAGAATTGGATTGCTGGGGCCTAATGGTGCTGGTAAATCAAGTTTAATTAAAGTTTTAGCATCTGAAATGCAGCCATTAAATGGCAAAGTGCAAGCGGCCGAAGCTTTAAATATAGGTTATTTTGCTCAGCATCAACTTGAACAGTTACGTCTGGATGAAAGTCCATTATGGCATTTGCAACAATTAGATAAAAAAGCCACGGAAAAAGATTTACGTAATTTTTTAGGTGGCTTTGACTTTAGAGGCGACAAGGTTGTAGAAATAACCCGGCCTTTTTCAGGTGGAGAAAAAGCACGCCTGGTACTTGCATTGCTGGTCTATCAAAACCCCAATTTATTGTTACTGGATGAGCCAACAAATCACCTGGACCTGGAAATGCGTCATGCATTAAGTATGGCCTTACAGGAATATGAGGGAGCTCTTGTCGTTGTTTCCCATGATAGACATCTATTGCGTTCGGTAACTGACCAACTACTATTGGTGGCTGATGGCGTTGTGAAACCGTTTGATGGAGATCTGGATGATTACCGAAACTGGCTGTCTGAGCAAAAAAGAAGCTTAACTGAAACAAACAGTCAGGAATCATCGGAACAGTCGGTACCTCCGGGTTTATCGCGTAAAGAACAGCGCAAACAGGATGCAGAGCGCCGCAAACGCTTAAAACCATTACTCGACCGCTTAAAAAAATCAGAACAGGCTGTGGACAAGCATCATACGGAACAAAAAATAATAGAACAGCAATTAGCAGACCCTGATATCTATTCCGACACCCAGAAAGAAAACTTAAAGGCCTTATTGGCACAAAAAGTTGACGTTGATAATGCTTTAGAAGAGGCAGAAATGGAATGGATGGAAGTTGGAGAACTATTGGAACAAGAGGACTAAAAATGTATAAGTTATTAAAATTATTTTTTGAAATATGCCTGTTTAAAAAAGGTCCACAAGATGTACCTGGCTCAAAACAGTTGTTACCTTTATTAATTCCTGTCTATGCGAGTGTTAGTCTTTTAATCTTGAAATTAAACAGTGACTGGTTAAATGCTGCTATGCAAGTGCTAGTGGAGGTCATACTCATTCTTGGGGCTACTCGAATTATACTATTCTTAGCAAGTAAACCGGCACGTTATCAGCAGACAGCGAGTGCATTAATGGCTACAGATGCTTTAATCAGCTTTTTTGCCTTGCCTGCAATGGCAACATTAATTGGCCAGGGTACTGGTTTGGCATTTATAGT
>CAZNGU010000641.1:0-1614 GCA_964572325.1 uncultured Methylomarinum sp. | reverse complement strand
AATAGTATTTTTCTGAGCATATCCTTTGGCTGCTCTTGAATGCCAGTGATAAGTACAATAATGCCTCGTTTCTTTAAAGCAATAACCGCATCTTCAAGGGCATAAACGCCGGACTGATCAATATATGGAACCAATTTCATACGGATAATAACAACTGTAATCTTAGGCAAAGCTGTCATCATTTCCTGAAATTTTGCTGCAAAACCAAAAAAAATGGGGCCGTCAAAATGTTGAATGTAAACCTGCTCATGTACCTTCTCAGAAATAATAGTTTCATCAGGCCAGGATTCATCTTTTGAAAAATGTCCAACAGTACCTGTTGCAGCATTTTTTTCGACAATATCGCTCATCTTTTTCATGAATAAAATTGAGGCAAGTACCATGCCTACGGCAACTGCCTGTAATAAATCAACAAAAACAGTCATTGTTAACACCATAAGCATTACAAATGAATCTGCTTTGGGCACATGAAAAATATGTTTTAAGCCTTTGTAATCAATAATGCCTATGCCAACCGTAATTAAAATTCCTGCAAGTACCGGTAGTGGAATCAAGCGTGCATAGGCACCAGCTCCTAATAAAACAAGCAGAAGAGCTAAGCTATGAATAACACCAGAAAGGCGGGTTCTGCCACCGGAATTGATATTAACTACTGTACGCATAGTTGCACCCGCCCCTGGAATACCGCCTATTAAAGCAGCCCCCATATTGCCAAAACCTTGACCAATTAATTCTTTATTACTATCATGCTGAGTTTTTGTCATATTATCGGCTACGATGGATGTCAATAATGAATCAATTGTCCCCAAGGCCGCCAGTGTTAATGCCGGAATGATGATTAGCATGGGATTGCTAAAATCCACATTAGTTAACGCACTTAATTTTAAATCAGGCAAACCTTCAGGAATACTGCCAATAATTTTGACATCCAGATTCATTATTGTAGAAACAATAGTCAGTCCTATTAAGGCGATTAAAGCACTAGGTATAAGCTTGGTAATCTTTGGAAATAGATAGATAGTCGCAATAGTTGCCATTGACAAAGCCACGGAAGCAACATTAATATCACCCATAATACTTGCTAGTTCTGAAAAAATATCCAGAATTCTCTTCGGCGATGTATGACCAAGAAAAGGAAAAATTTGCAGCACAATAATAATGACGCCAATACCGCTCATAAACCCAGAAACAACAGGATACGGCATATAACGGATATAATGCCCTACTTTAAAAACACCTAATAAAATCTGAAATACACCAGCCAAAAGGAAAATACAGATAATAGTGCCCATTGCCGCCTCAAGACTCCCTCCATTGGCCTCTATTGCAGTAGAGATTTCCACGGCTGAAACGACGGTCATAGGTCCGGTTGGCCCACTGATTTGGGTAGGTGTACCGCCAAACCAGGCGGCTATCATACCAATGGCAATGGCTCCATAAAGCCCAGCAATGGCTCCCATGCCCGATTGTAAACCAAAAGCCAGTGCCAATGGTAATGCAACCACGCCCGCCGTTAGCCCACCAAAAAAATCACCTCTTAAATTTGATGTATCTATTATTTTTATATCACTCATGATTTGTAACTATTACCCTACGCCCCCAAACCCAAAGAAC
>CAZNGU010000640.1:0-1615 GCA_964572325.1 uncultured Methylomarinum sp. | reverse complement strand
ATTGCAAAAGCCGCGACAGGTTTAAAAGTCCCGCTGGATGAGTTTGTTAGATTTTATTTTCGGTATAGCTTGATATTGCAGAAATTGTGGAACCCAGTACGAATACTGCCTCACTCCGAGTAAACGATATATATTCACCATCCTCGTCAGTGTGATGAGCTAAATGTGTAAAATGAACAATTTGGTCAATAACATGAAAGAACCGTTGTTGCTTGGTCATACCCTTTCTATTTGTTTTTACAGAACTACGCACTGAACCGATTTCACCCCAGTCGGAAATAATACTATCCAGAGCTATTCGGCATTTTGCTACTACATCATCGTATTTCCCGTAATACAAATGTTCTTCAGCTTTTTTTATTACATCCAATGCTGTCTTTACATCATCAGTAGGATCTATATCCATAGGCAATTCAAATATGATACTACCCTTGAAACCCATAGATTTTAGAGCTTTAATCCACTCATCCTGGCTTGATTCATATCTGATAGATTCTGATACACATAACTGGTTATAGTCATCATGATACTCTCCAGATATATCAATCCTAAAATTGATATTCTTTCCAGATCTTAACTTTTCAACTTCCTCTAATGACTTCTTAGACAATATAATTTCATACAGCAAGCCACTTTTCTGATGATTAGCATTCGGTTTAAATGTTATAGGTTGTTCAGGAACCGCAACTCCAAGAAATGAGTTCTCTGTACCCACGTACACTTTAGCTAAAGTTTTATGGAAAAATACATTATCGTTCTCGTTAGCTGGAATCGAATACTCTACTGAGAATTTCAGCACAGACGCACCTAGAGCAGGTGATCCGTGTAACGACTTTACTTCAAAGTCCACAATTGTTCGGCCATTTGATGTTGTAATACTCAAAGTATTTCACCTATGGTAAATGTATATTTAAAAATCTAACGCCCTCATCAGGGAATTTTAAAGTTGGCGTGACTTTTTGCGGTAGCAAAAATCATGACAACTTTAAAATTCCCCTGGATGAGTTTGTTAGCCCTTATGCTCAATAGTTTTAGCTTTATCAAGGGTTAAAATACCTTTTTCTTCCAGAATATAAATAACTCTTGCTTCTAAGCTGTTGCTTAGATCCCCACTATTTTTTGTTAACTCGTCTTCTATTGATTCTGCCATTTTTTCAAAAAGAGGGTCAAACATAGAAGATGAGAATTTTTCAATTTCTTTTGCTTCAGATTCATCTTTTAATTTTTCATAATTCTCTGCTGGAAGAATAAAGTCCATTCTTAATACTTTTGTAATTGGAATAAATACCTCGTGCGCCTTATTTTTTATCGTTAATCCAGACTTACTAACTTCTATAATTTTATACAAAATACCGCCAGTATTACCTGCGCCAGAATAAACGATTTTTGCATTTTTACCTGCAATAGACTCTAACTTTGTCTTTAATTTTCTATAGTCTAATCTCTCCTGCAAGTGGTTGCGTAGATAAAATGCCAAGAACACTGTAATTACTGATGTAATAATAGCGACAATTATTGTTGAAATCTCAATATTCATTTATATATGTTATTTCCTTTTTGGGCTAACGCCCTCATCAGGGGCTTTCAGAAGGGGCGCGATTTTTGCGAATGCAAA
>CAZNGU010000639.1:0-1620 GCA_964572325.1 uncultured Methylomarinum sp. | reverse complement strand
GTTTATATAAGGTTCCTTTAACCTTCACTTTTGGTACAAAAAAATAATTATACTGATAATGAGCTTTATTTAGGCAAATGCCATGCTATTCTCAGTGCGGATTCTTCTGTTTGCTGAAGGCTGTCTTTATAAGGCTGTCTTGCTTCTGTCTACTACCATTTACCGCAAGGTTAAAAGCTACAAAAGTACTTGTCTGCTTAAATAAAAGTTGCTAATCTTTCTCTCTCTTATAAATATTATGAATAATTATGGCCCAAACCTAAAACATTTTTTTTATAATTTACATTATTTTTCAAATATTTACAGGCTGCGTAGTTAATTTATAACAAGTCCAATTTAGCAAAACATTACATAGCGCTCCTTAAAACCGCCATAAAGTGTTAATAATCAAGGTAACTTGTTAATAAAGCACTTGATTTTCGTGTATATAATTGCTGTAACTTATGTATAATACGCGAATAATTTCATAACAACGCACGGCAAAGGGAAGAACTTGTTTTTTTTATCTTTGCATCAGATGTTTACAATTTAACCCCATGAAACTATCTTTTTGGAATTTGATGATGCTGATAGCCTATGCGCTCGTGTGTATCATCATCGGTCTGGTTAGTACGCGTGGCAACAAAGACGAAGATTACCTTATTGCAGGAAGGAAAATAGGGCTGTTTGGATTTGTATCAACCGTGGTGGCAAGTTATATCGGCGGGGCAGCCATTGTGGCTTACTCTGCTTATGTATATAAATTTGGAATTTCTGCCATCGCTGTATTTGTGGGAACAGCAGCAGGCTTCTTGTTTTTTATTCCCTATGCGCTTAAATTGCGTAAATTCAGTACTAAAAAACAATTCCTGACGCTCTCCGACTGGTTTTATTTTAAATACGATAAAAAAACCGGTGTGGCCTCTGCCCTGATTTTGTTTGTGGTTTATTTTGGCATGCTGCTAAACCAGTTTATCGCGGGAAGTAGTATCCTGTCGAATATCAGTGGTTGGAGTTACGAGACCGCACTTATGGCTTCTGCCGCAGTCATCACTATTTATCTTTTTGCAGGAGGATTTAAATCAGTGGTCAAAACAGATGTCTTTCAGTATGTCATCATGTTTGTTTTGTTTGCCCTGCTGGCTTATGTTCTTGTTAAAGGCAATCATCATTTTTCCAGAGAGATAACAGATTTCTCCGACATGAGTGTTTCCATGACCATTGTCTTTATCTTTTTCGGTATTCTTATAATTTTTCAGTCAGCTGAATACTGGCAGCGGGTTTATGCTGCCAAAAGCAATAAGGTGGTAAAAAAAGGGTTCATAGCCTCGGCTATTCTCGTGCTCATCACTGGTTTCGCCATCACCATTGTCGGGCTTTCAGCACATTATCAGGTTCCGGGAATAGCTCCACGGAATGCTTTTGCCGAAGGGCTGAAAATTCTTGTGCCTGAGAAGTTTATCGGGGCAGGGCTGGTGTTGCTTTTTGCTGCCATTATGAGTTCTGCTGATACTATTATCTTCGTTTTGGCCTCCAGTGTGGCAAAGGATTATATTTCCCATTTTTCTAAAAAAGAGGTTACCCAACACAACCTGAAAATGCAAACTAAAATCTTTATTGTCCTTTTTTCATTTCTCGGAT
>CAZNGU010000638.1:0-1625 GCA_964572325.1 uncultured Methylomarinum sp. | reverse complement strand
GCAACGAAAATGTGGGGTATGTTAGACAAACCATTATAAATTCATAAACTTACACCAACATGTCCGGCATACACCAAAATGGCAAAGCGAGCTGGGTCGATATACAAATGTTAGAAACCAGAGACAGGAGATAGTGGTGAAATTCGCAAAACGTCTGATGATTATCATTCTGGTGTCATTAGCATGTGCAGGCTGTGATCAAGGAACAAAATTACTTGCTAGTAGTTATTTGCCAAAGTATGAAATGGCTTCATATTTTGGTGATATTGTTCGTGTTGGATATATTGAAAATACAGGAGTATTTCTCAGTCTTGGAGATTCATTACCGGAGAATATTCGTTTCTTATTATTTACGATCTTGGTTGGATCATTTTTAATGGGGCTGTTAATTTATTTGGTATATGGTTCACATCACAACCTAAATACTGTTGTTGGGCTCTCGTTGATATTGAGTGGAGGTGCCAGCAATCTATATGATCGTGTTGTAAATGAAGGTGCGGTTATTGATTTTCTAAATATAGGTGTTGGGGCAGTTAGAACAGGGATATTTAACGTGGCAGATATGGCTATTATGCTTGGCGGTGTTTTATTGTTCATCGCCCACTCAAAATATAGTAGTCGTGAGTAAATGGTTTCTAACAATGCAAATTCACTCGGACAGTCAAAAGCGTCGTTTGGTTTGTAGGAAAAAAAGGGGGATACAATACTTAATCGGAAAAAAGGGGAAAAAAGGGGGATACAATACTTAATTACATTTTCTTCCAGACAGAAAAGGGATGTGAATGAAATAATTAAGTATTGTGTCCCCAGAGTACTTGCAATATTTGTATTTGAATCACAGATGAACACAAAATAAACTGGGTCAGAGAGCAATTGTTTCTAATATTAGTAAGTATTGCTCTCTGACCCAGTTTTCTCTGAGAGTAAATCTGCATTAATTAAAATAGACTGACGCCTCATCCAGAGGGCGTCAGCTGGGTAGACAATCAAATACTTGAAAAACTGAAAGTGGCAGTATAGTATCACTATTATGAAAGTAGAACTCGTAACCACATTAAAACGTCAGGCTACAAAAATTCTTGCTACCTTGCACGAAACAAAAGAGCCTATATTAATAACAGAGCATGGCCAGCCGTCTGCATATCTCATTGATGTCGAAGATTTTGAATTTATGCAAAATAGAATGAAAATACTTGAGGGTATAGCAAGAGGTGAGGCGGCCATTCAAGAAAAACGAACATATACACAAAAAGAAGCAAAAAAGGCATTAGGTAAGTGGCTCAAATAATATGGACAGAGCCTGCATTATCAGATCTAAATGAAATAGCTGAGTATATCGCTCTTGATAATTTTACCGCCGCCCAGAGTTTGGTATCTAAAGTTTTTAAAAAAACAGAAAGACTTAAAGAGTTCCCAAAATCTGGGCGTGTTCCTCCAAAATTAAAAGAAAGCCGTTACAGAGAAGTAATTGTGGGTCCATGCCGAATTTTATACCGCACAGAAAAAACTAAAATATATATTTTATATGTAATGCGTGGCGAAAGGCATTTACGTAATTATTTAATTGAAGAACGAGCGAAAAATATTAGCTAACAAGGCATTTAAGTTCGCCATCCCACGAGACC
>CAZNGU010000637.1:0-1632 GCA_964572325.1 uncultured Methylomarinum sp. | reverse complement strand
GCATTTAAATGCTGAGGCAGAGTGTGGTTTGCAATATTCTGAAAATCATTCGGAACATGAAGTTGATGATTTAATGTTTGAATGCATCAAGTTGGCAGCTGATCATACTCAGGATTAGTTCTTTTTTTACACAAGTTTAAAGTGACCTGGCCTTTAAAAAAGCCAGCTCGGATATGTTCCCCCATTGAATTACCTGTGTTCTAAACTGGCTTACCGAGTCATAAATCTTCTTGGACATTGGGTCTTTGTTCGCTAATTCTAAAACCACCTCGTCAGAAATCCGTTTCAGCTTTCTTAGAACATCATCAGGTAGGGGCAAAACCTTTACTTTATGTTTATTGATCAAGGTATTCAAGGCCTGATTGTTTCGCGCGGTATATTCTGAGATCATATCCATATTGGCTGCTTTGCATGCCGTCAATACACAAGCTTGTAAATCTTTTGGAAGCTCATTAAATGCTTTTTTATTGATTAAAGCTTCCATGGTTGAGCCAGGTTCATGCCAGCCTGGATAATAATAATATTTAGCTACTTTATAAAAACCAAAAGCCAAGTCATTATAAGGGCCAACCCACTCTGTTGCATCCAGTGCGCCTGACTGTAGCGAAGTAAATAACTCCCCACCAGGCATGTTCACGGTAGTCCCGCCTGCACGTCTGAGTACTTCCCCGCCTAAACCGGGAATACGCATTTTCAGACCTTTTAAGTCATTAATATCGTTAATTTCCCGGTTGAACCAGCCGGCCATCTGTACGCCAGAATTACCCGTTGCAGCTGGAATAATACCAAAAGGTTTATACAGTTCACGCCATAGCTCCATTCCTCCGCCATAATAAAGCCAGGCGTTCATCTCCTGAGCTGTCAGGCCGAAGGGTACGGCAGAAAAAAACTGTGCCGCTTCTGATTTTCCTTTCCAGTAATAAGCGCCTGAATGTCCCATTTCTGCAGTGCCTTTAGAAACTGCGTCAAAAACTTCAAAAGCAGGAATCAATTCTTTAGCACCATATACCTTAACTTTAATACGGCCACCACTTATTTCAGTAATCGTTTTAGCTAATAGATTGGCATTAGTACCTAGGCCAGGAAAGTTTTTTGGCCATGCAGTTACCATTTTCCATTTGAACTGCGTATTTGCATTCGCAATACGAGGAGCAGCTAATGACGCACCTGCTGCAAACGAGCCAGCCCCCGCTTTTTGTATAAAATCACGTCTTTTCATATCACAATCCTAAATTTGAGAACAGGTGAAAGATACAAGGTTAAAGGGGCAAGGTAAAAAGAGCAAGAGCTGTTTTTGTTGGGTACGATATTAAAGTATGGGGGGTGCTTAGTATCTGCAAATGTTAAGTGCACATCAAAGAGAATTTTGAAAGGAGGATTGTTTTGCTTCCTGCTTAGAAGTTGCATTGCGAGTGTACTCCTTGGTAACTGCTGCATAAGTTTCTCTGCCTCCAGTATTTATACAGTCATCACTCAATACTTTTCTGTATAGAAAAACTTTAATATTAAGAGCTTGTCTTGTATCTTGTGCTTTGCTTTTTTCTTTAACCCAATCCGTTTTTTTGTTATAATGGAAAGATTTTCGAAATTTCAAACCTCTCTTGGAGATAAAAAGCATGGCAATTAAAGTTG
>CAZNGU010000636.1:0-1636 GCA_964572325.1 uncultured Methylomarinum sp. | reverse complement strand
CATAATCAAAGCTCAATGCATGACACTGATAGCCCTGAGACTGCGCAATGGCCAATGTGGTAACTGAATCCAGCCCACCTGATAATAAAATCACTGCTTTTCTCATTAATTTAGTCATACCTTCATGCTATATTACTGCCGTCTAAATTTATCTAAGATCAATTCCACATTATATCGTGAGAAACAGCCTAATTTAATTGAATTTTCTTATTTTTTCACACCAAAACTAAAGTTTCGATATCGTTTTGACGATATTAAAGGAAACAAGGTGTTTAACGATGCAACGAATTATCACATTAGGTCTGTTCTTATTTCTGACGCTTTCAAGCACCATGGTTTGTGCAGAAATTGGCGATGATGACTGGGGAAATGTCTTTAAATTCCAAACAAAAATGGCTGAATTTGGCAGTGCAAAAGCACAGTATATTCTGGGCGAAATGTACGAAGAAGGCCGTGGCGTTAAGCAGGATTACACAAAAGCGTTTGAATGGTACAACAAGGCAAAAGAAAATGGCCACAATAGTGCGGCAAAAAGAATTAGCCAACTAAAAGCTAAAATAGCGACCGCTAAACTGAATAAAAAATTAGCCAAAAGAAAACGCAAGCTAAGCATTAAAAGTTCTGTTCTTCCCAAAAAAGCAAAAACCATAAAAAGTAGACTCACTATAAAGGCAGACAAAAAATCCAGTGTCACAAAAACAGAGCCGTCTCAAGCCGCAGTGATTTCACCAACCAAAAAAGTGCAAAAACAGCCATCAAGTAAAAAAACGGAAATAGTTGTTCGAACAAACAAACCGACCGGATCTTTTTATGACATTAATCGCCTTAAAGGTACTATTCTTGATGATGCAGAAGATGCCTTTGAATAAAATTCAAACTCCCTGAACATTTCCCCAGATAATTTTATGTAACTGTATTTGAAAACGCACGGATAGCTGATCCGTTAATATCCAATTAGCTAAATCTTTCACCATACTGGCACTGTCATCCAGATTAACTGGCGAAAATAACACTTCACATTTTTCAGTTAATTTATATTTTTCGAGAATACTGAGCGCCCAGTCATAATCCTCTCGATTACAAATAACAAATTTTATTTGATCATGTGCAGTGATAAAATCCAGATTTGAATAATTATTTTTACTTTCTTCGTTTGACGATGGTGTTTTTAAGTCCATCACTTTCATTACGCGTGGGTCGACAGCTTGAATGTCTAACGCCCCGCTCGTTTCTAATGAAACCTTATAACCCAGATCGCTCAACTGCTTTAACAATGTGAGCGATGCTTTTTGTGCTAAAGGCTCACCACCTGTTAAAGTAATATAAGGGGTCTTGTATTTTTTGACTTCGTTAATAATCTTGTCCAAGCTCCACCATTCACCACCCTGAAATGCGTACTCGGTATCACAATACTGGCAACGAAGCGGGCAACCAGTTAAACGAATAAAAACGGTTGGCAAACCCGCTGTTTTCGATTCACCTTGCAGTGAATAGAATATTTCGGTTATGCGTAATTTTTGAGTGTGTACAGACATATTTCAATTTTAAAGAGGTTGTTAACCACAGCGTTTTAATTTATATTTTTCGCTGTATACCCAAAAAACACTTCGTGGGGCGCAAGCTCTCGCCGTGGTTA
>CAZNGU010000635.1:0-1636 GCA_964572325.1 uncultured Methylomarinum sp. | reverse complement strand
GCAACGCAGCTATCGGCAAAAACTCAGTCGTTAGAAATCCGCATCCGTGACCGCGTGAAGTATATGTTACCGCATTGGACTAAAACCCCAGAAATTGTGCTGAGCATACTTTTTTCCTGCACAAATTATTTAGAGGGCTGGGGAAAAATAATTATAAAACAGGATTAATTAAAAAATGTCTACCCAATCGGATGTCGATTTCCAACAAAAAAACACACCGGCCAAGCCCTATTTGGCTGACTTTAAATCACTGACTTTCGAAATAAAACGTCGCGGACTTTATGGACGTGATACCAGGCAGGTCATCATTGAACTGCTTATCCATATATTAATCAGCATTGTTGGCATTATTCTATTCATTGTTTTTGAAAATACCCTCGCCAGAACGGCCTCAGCTTTATTGATGGCATCGGGATTGCTTGGTGTGGGTACCCATACCCATAATTCATCACATTACGCCAGTACCGAAAAAAATACCCTGGACGATTTGTTAACTTACCTGGGTTATTCATTCATATTAGGTTTTTCAGCTCTTTTTTGGAGGTATAAACATTGTATTGTTCATCATAGCAACCCAAATATCCTCGGTGTTGATGAAGATATTGACTTGATGCCTTTTTTTGCTGTAACCGAGACAGATGCAAAAAATGCAAAAGGGTTGGCTAAATTTTATTATAGCTACATACAGCCTGTCATTTTCCCTTTCATGATCAGTCTTACTGCCTTTAATATTCAACGTCAAGCGTGGATTTTCCTAATTCGGGCATTATCAGACAGCAAACGTCGTAAAATGGCTCACTGGATTGATCTATCTTGCAATATACTGCATATAGTGGCCTGGATATTTATTCCCATGTTTTTTTTCTCACCCCTTGATGTCATCGCCTTTTACATGTTAAGAAATGTTTTGGTCGGTTACGCCTTGTTTTTCATGCTAGGTTCTTCACATTTACCTATTGAAGCTGCCTGTAGTGTAGAAGAACAGCAACATGCCGAGTTTGCACTTAAACAAACCGCAGCCACAATCAATATTCACACCAACCGTTATGGTCGCTTCATTATGTCAGGGCTGGACTACCAAATAGAACACCATCTTTTTCGGGGAATCAGCTACACACGCTTACCGGAATTAAGTGAGCTGGTCAAAGAATATTGTAAATATCACAATTATCCTTATCACACATTAGGCTTCTTTGAAGCTTCATGGAAAACAATAGCGGTATTTTATACTCCAAAACCAGTGCATACTGATTTACAAAAACTTATTGTAAACAATAGTCAGTAGCCCAAGTTTATTTCAAATTGCATAACTACTCCTCAGCGCGGCTACGGTTATATAGCCTGCCATGGATACCCTCCGCGCCTTGATGACGATCAAAACCCTGTGCTAATTACTCATGTTCCTTCGCGCCTATTCCTTATTAATTTTTCATGACGCATGAATATATCCATGGCAGCAATCAGACAAATCAACATCCTACACACTCCTTTGTGCTAATACCCACTAGGGACGTGCACGAAATAACTTGAGCAACTAGCTTGTCTTTTTACCCGTTTTCTTCGTTGCCTACATGGATGTAGGTAAGCAATGTCATTCGCTTAAGCAACAAAGCTATTCGTTTAAGGAACCAGATAA
>CAZNGU010000634.1:0-1639 GCA_964572325.1 uncultured Methylomarinum sp. | reverse complement strand
CGAAAAATATTTCAACTAGAGGGCAGCTGGATCAATTTGAATCCAGAAATATTCAACAAGGCTTGCTCTGGGCAATGAAAAGCAAGCGAAAACCATCTGATATTTTAAGCATTGATTTTTGTCTTAAACTTCATAAACAGATGTTTGACAAAACCTGGACGTGGGCAGGTCAATTTAGAAAGTATGAGGTTAATATCGGCAATACACCGCCTGAAATGGTTGCTGTGCAATTAAAAAATTTATGTGATGATGCGCAAACATGGATTGAATTCAACACCTATTCTGAAGATGAAATGGCTATTCGCCTTCATCATGGTATGGTGTACATTCATCCATTTGCTAACGGTAATGGCCGTCATTCACGCATCATGGCTGATTTACTCTTGAAAGCGTTGAGTCAACCTTTATTTACATGGGGTGGTAAAGCAAACCTTACGTTGCAGTCTAAAAGTCGAATGGATTATTTGTCTGCATTGCGATTAGCTGATAAAGGTGATTTAACGGCTCTTTTAAAGTATGCAAGGAGTTAGTTAGCTTCTATTGTATAAATTATGAGCAATCTAATAGAGTAGCTTTATTTTTGTATCGTTAGCAATCTTTGTCAGTAATTTGTAACAGGGTTATCCACAAATGTTGTGGGTAACTACCAGATTCGTCGTACTTTCTTTTTCTCTTGTTCAATTTTTTTACCTACCAACCTGTCCCAAAGCAAAATACCAGACATTATTTCTAGTTTTTTTGTGGGTACCAAAAAATTGCCTATGGGCTTATCCGATGCTTCGTTGGGAATGATGAATGACCACATATGGAGAGATCCTCGGCTATTTTCAGTTAGGATCGATTTGAAATAGGCATTGGGTACGGGCAGGGATACTCCATTGCGATCACCCGTACCTATCCATGAAACTGGCGTAGAAAAATCAAAGATAGGGCCTGAGATCACGTAGGTTTCGTAAATACTTTTTTTAGCGTTGAGTTTTCTAACTGCTGCTTCGAGTTTTTTCCAGATATTACGATTAAATTGTGGATTTTGAGGTGACATATTAGAAAGTAAGAAGGTCTCACTATTTTGGATATCCGTTTCACTTTGGTTAGCGCTGGCTACCAAATGTCCACGGTCGTAGCCTGAGTTATCATAATCTGCCAGATCAGCCCTAAACCTTTCAGGGATACGATAATCTGGGCGGAAGTTGTCAGCTCTTTCAATGTCAATTTTTTCTGCATCAACTATTTCTAAAGCCCATTTTGCCTGTCTGAAATAATATGAATAGCCAAGGACATAATGCCGATTAAATAATATTTGATCAGCTGCAGGCATTCCATATCGGGTTTCTCGTCTTAAACTGGGGATATCGGCCATTTTATTTGTTTGCGTTAGGCATTATAAGCAAGCCATATCTAACAATATTCCTGTGTGGGGCAGGGGTAAGGTTTATCTCCAGCTCTTTTAATGCCTGGCTAAACACTTCAGCATATCCTTTCTGTTTTTTCCCTTTTCCAGAATATCCCAATAAGTCCATTAAATTATTCAATCGCTCTCGATCATCTTCTGGAAGCCAACAAGATATTTTGGTTTCTCCTGCTTCAACTTTGGAATTATAAAAACGCTGCTGTTTTTCTGTATTTGATATGGCCATTT
>CAZNGU010000633.1:0-1639 GCA_964572325.1 uncultured Methylomarinum sp. | reverse complement strand
TGCTAAAAAACAGCAAAAACGTGCCCCTTTGAATTGCCGGTGAGCAAGGCGTTAGGCCTTTAGAAGTATATCACCCCACTAAAAAACACCTTATTATAGATGAGGTATTTGTAGGGTTAGAGGGTGAGAGAATGAAAAAAATTATAATATTATTATTTTTTGTCGTTTTAGTTTCTTGTGGTGGAGGGGGCGGAAGTGACGTAAACACTACAGATAGCCAGCCTACTAATGATGAACCATCTGCGAGTAGTTTTATTGGCGGCAGTAATAGAAGTATTTTGGTTGGTGACAGATTGGGTAGTGGTACTGAACTAAATTCCAATCTAGTTAAGATTGTTGGGGTCTCACTTTTTTATATTGATGATTTCTCTATTGGCCCAGCTTATCTGTTGCGAGATTCCAGAACATACATTCTACCGATTAGAAATTTAGGTTCTGCACAGTGTGCTATTCAACTACAGTCAATAAGCTTTAAAGATGATAGAGGGCTAATATTGTTTACTCAATATGAGCCTGTGACTGGCTATGCTAATGGCTCCGTATCACGTAATTTTGGCAGAACTATGTGTTTAGATAATGGTGAAATAGGATATATACTTGGTGCCATATCCACTAACATAGATGACATAAGTCAAATAACAGCTTCAGGGATTAGTAATACATTAGAACCTAGTGGAATGCCAACAGAAACATGGGAAGCGTTAAGTTACAATATTATTTCCAGTACCAGTTTCATGGTAACAGTTCAAAATGCTGGCTCTATAGAAGCCAAGCCTGAATTGAAAAGCCTATATATTCTATTTGATGATAAAGATGTTCCCCTTTACCATGGTTATCTTGACGCTTCTGATTCTCTAACAGCTCCTAATGGTACGACCATATTCATGGAGAATTCATATTACTTTGATGGAATAGCAAGTAAAATGGAAATATTTATAGATAATTACTAAAAGTAAAAATGTTTATTTCAGAATCGATGCAAGTTCAATTGTTACGTGTTTTTGGCGGATGTTCTGTCGAACTTAAGTCCAAGGAACGGACTAATGCAGAATTAAAAATAACACTTCGAAAAATGCTTGATGAATTATTTAAGTATGCAGAGGAAAATATACAAACAGATCAACTGCATTGGTTTATGATTTGTTCTGGATTTGCTGCTGCAAATGAAGCTTTATATGATGAAGAATTTTGGTCAGGTTTTACTGAAGGTATAATGAGGGTCTGCTATCTCTTGATGGGGGATTACCCTGATCATAAAAATTATAAAGGTGGTAAGAAAAAGAATAATCACTATTCATTGAACGCACTGCGTACTTCCGTATATTTACAGAGTCCTGAGCAGAAGAAAAAAACTATCTATATCGCATCGGCAATTGGCTACCCTGAGCTTAACATTAATCCGCGGGATGCAATGTCTGAATATCGGGAAGAAAAAGGTTCTAATGGGGGAGCAGCAGATTTTCTTAAATGGTTTAAAAGTCGTTACCCATCTTCTTATTCTGCATTATTTTAGAAAAATGGCCTAACAAACTCATCCAGCGGGACTTTCAAACCTGTCACGGCTTTTGCAAAAAAACGCAAAAGCCGAGCCAGCTTTGAAAGCCCCTGATGAGGGCGTTAGCGTCAAAAAGAAATAACA
>CAZNGU010000632.1:0-1647 GCA_964572325.1 uncultured Methylomarinum sp. | reverse complement strand
TGCTAAAGAGGGGGATTAGAGCGAATACTTTCACAGTCTCTGAAGCCTCACTTCCTGGATTATATTTAATCCAAAATCAGGATAAATAAATGTTAATTATAGACATAATTTCAATATTCTGGTGTTTTCTCGCATAAATTAAAGTGTTGCTATGGCAATAATTTTTCCCCAGTCCAAAGCTGCGGAATTGATTCTCTTTCCCTGATTAAATGAATATCTTTACCATCAACCATAATCTCAGCAACACGCGGTCTGGAATTATAATTAGAACTCATCGTAAAACCATAAGCACCGGATGAACGCACCGCTAATAAATCACCTTGTGACAGCTTAAGCAGTCGATCTTTACCTAAAAAATCCCCTGTTTCACAGACTGGACCCACAATATCCCATGTGTTTTCAACAGCAGAGCTCTCTTTTTTAACAGGTATAATACCTTGCCAGGCACTATATAAAGAAGGACGAACCAGGTCATTCATTGCGGCATCTACAATGGCGAAGTTTTTATGTTCCGTTGGTTTTAAATATTCCACCTGAGTAACCAGAATTCCAGCATTACCCGCAATTGCTCTACCGGGTTCCAGTGCTATTTCGTAGCCACTGTCACCCAGTTTATCTAGAATAGAAGCCACATATTCAGCGGGTTCCGGGGGGGTTTCGTCTTTATAGCGTATGCCTAGCCCACCTCCTAAATCCAGATGATGAATTGCGATTCCTTCCTGTTTTAAAGTATTTACCAGAACCAGTACTTTATCCAGTGCGGCTAAAAATGGTGTGGTTTCGGTTAGTTGAGAGCCAATATGACAATCAATTCCAATCACCTTAATATTATCCATTTTTGCTGCACGACGATATTCAGCAATAGCCTGTTGAATATCTATGCCAAATTTATTTTCTTTCAGCCCGGTAGAAATATAGGGATGCGTCTTTGCATCCACATCAGGATTAACTCGAAATGAAACAGGCGCAACAACACCTAAATCACCAGCAAGTTGATTAATACGGTCCAGTTCTCCTTTTACTTCTATATTAAAACAGCGTATGCCTGTTTTAAGTGCAGCAACAATTTCATCTTCGCGTTTTCCTACGCCAGAAAAAACAATTTTTTCAGGCTTTCCACCTGCAGCAAGCACACGTTCCAGTTCACCCAGTGAGACTATATCGAAGCCAGAACCTAATCGTGCCAATATATTAAGTATCGCAATATTAGAATTAGCTTTAACCGCATAACAAATTAAATGCGGATGGTCGCCAAAGGCCTGGTCAAATGCATTCCAGTGTTTTTCAAAAGTGGCACGGGAATAGACATAACAAGGTGAACCATATTGAGCGACAATTTCATCAACCGCAACATCTTCAGCAAACAGTTTATTGTCCTTATAATTAAAATAATCCATTATTCGTACTCATCACCTTCTACATGAATAGGCGCTTTTTCATCAGGGTGATAAAGCGGGCCGGTTTGTCCACAGGCTTGTAGGCCCAAGAGTATGAATAAGGGTAAAAGTAAGGATGATAAAAACTTTTTCATTCGGCTTTTTTTAAAATTCAGGGGTCAAAGTTCAGAGTAAATAACAGTAGGTAGCCAGGTGGCCAGTTCTGGCCAAAAAGCAAGAATAGCCAACATCATAAGCTGAATGGCAATAA
>CAZNGU010000631.1:0-1649 GCA_964572325.1 uncultured Methylomarinum sp. | reverse complement strand
CTAAAAAATCTCTTGCATAATATTTAACCATACCCACCGAGCAAAAACGATGGTGGCCAAGGTAATATTTTTAGAGATATTTATGGGAAACCAAGTAGAAGAAATAAATAATGACGAGGGCTTTTATCGCCTTCATGACGTAATAGGTAATAGAAAATCAAAACCACCAATTGAGGGGATATTCCCAATTGGTAGGTCTACGTGGTATGACGGGATAGCAAGCGGCATATATCCACCACCTCAAAAGTTTGGCTGTATGTCCATGTGGCCCAAGCGCAAAATTCGTGATCTTCTTAACGGCAAAAAAACATGGTGATGGCAATGAACAAAATTATGTCGTTGAAAAATCAAACGATGTCATCCTTAGAAATTGCAAAGTTGACTAGTAAAGACCACGATAAAGTAATGCTCGATATTGAGAGAGTATTGAATGATGCAAAAATAGGAGTCGCGGATTTTCGCGGAACGTATAAAAGCAAACAGGGTAAAGACTTGAAGTGCTTTAACCTACCAAGGCGTGAATGTGATTTAGTTATTTCTGGTTACTCTGTTCACTACCGGCTGAAAATTATTGATCGTTGGCATGAACTAGAATCATTAAGCCAAAAAACTGAGCTTGAAATGCTTTTATTGACAGTTCAAAAAGCTGTTGAGCATGAACGCAATATAAAAGAGATTCAGCATCAGCAGCATGAGACAACCGCACAACTTACAGCGTTAATGGAAGGTGAAAATTATTTTACGGTCGTTGGTTATGCAAATTTGATTGGTAAACGTGTAGATTCAAAAATAGCGAGTAGCATTGGTAGGAAAGCCACAAAGTTATGTAAAGCAGAGGGATGGAACACTGGAACTGCAAATCATCCTGTTTTTGGTTGCTGTAATACTTATCCTAAAGAAGCATTAGAGCTTATCTTTATGGATGAGGGGTGCCCTATTGATTATTGTGGGGGTAATTGATTATGTTGAAATTAGAACAAACATCAGTTATCCTAAATATGCCGTTGACTCATTCAGCGGTCGGAATTTGCACTCCGTTTTGTCCAGGCCAAAAGAGGCCACTATTAACAGTGGTTTTTTTATGTCCATCAAAAATCATTAGTACGGGATTAATCCGTATTAAATTCTTTATGGTGGGTTGTGTTATGCGGCTTTCGAGTCGGTCGTTCCTGGACGATAGTGCAAACTTAATGCAACCTGCCTCC
Organism: uncultured Methylomarinum sp.; assembly: GCA_964572325.1. GTDB lineage: Bacteria > Pseudomonadota > Gammaproteobacteria > Methylococcales > Methylomonadaceae > QPIN01. The sequence continues at coordinate 444 of CAZNGU010000631.1, read as the reverse complement.
AATGATTTTGCACTCAAAAGAGGCGGTTTAAAGTCCAATCCAGGAGAAACCGCAATGCGTAACAACACCCAAAAACCGACTTGTCACGTTAGTCTAAAGTCCATTTTCTTATTGCTAGACAGTGATAAAAACCTCATAACTTCAAGCCTTACATTTGAGCAGGTTAAGCCTTTATCTGAACATATCAATGGGTCAATCATTAAGTTTCAGGCCATGGTTCGTTTGGAGGTTTTGTCATGAATGCTCAAGCTCAATACCAAGCAAAACAAATAGTCTCTTCGTTGCAATATATTTCTATGAGCTTAAAGACAGTTCAAGGTGATGTTGAATTATTGGCTGAAAGTATCATTAGCCTTAATGAATCAAATATTAACTTAGATAGTTTTCAAGATGATTTTTTAATTGAGGTTCAAACTGCGAGGGAAGCAATAGCAAAAACACTGG
>CAZNGU010000630.1:0-1659 GCA_964572325.1 uncultured Methylomarinum sp. | reverse complement strand
GCCAAAAGACCCGTCAGAATTCGGGTATTATTGAATCCTCGTTCCTTAAGGGCTTTATTTTTTATATTGATCCAACGCGATAAGGAATAAACCTCTCCGCGCCAATCAATGGCAACAAAACCACGTCTATCACCTTTGGCAAGATAATAGCCTTGTTGCTCTAGTACCCCAGAGAATGCCTTTTTGCTATCTGAAATAGACCAGCACTCTTTTAATGTTTGTTTGATCTGCTTTGGGTCTTCATTCAGGCGTTTGGCTTGCTGCCATTGCTCGCGGGTAAAATTCAATGGATTACGCAGCTTGCGATCAATGTGACCTTGGGGAAGCTTCCAGCCATGTTTCAGATAGAGTTCTTTTGAAACTTCCATCAATTTGTTTTTATAAAAAGGCAGATTGATAGCGGTCATCGTTTCGCTATTGATGCGACTAAAGACGACATGACAATGCCGTCTACCGTGCTTTTCATGGAAGACGATAATATGGGGCTGATTTTCTAATCCTGTTTTTTCTGCGATCTGAACAATGGCTTCTTCAAAGTCATGAATTGATGCACTTTCTCCTTTGGGAGGTGATAAACTGACTGAAAATAAGGGCTGCTGGCATTTTGTTCCGAGACTTACGGCATGAACTTCCTGCAATGCGGCACTTAGATCATCTACCATAAAGCCATTAACAGCATGGACTTCAATATGTTCGTTTTCCTGTTCATTTAAAAGATGTTTTGCAAGTTCTCCAGCATTGCCGCGTTGCGATGCTTTTAATATCATTTATCAATCCTTTAAACCTAATGCTTTCATTAACAGCTTACGCATTTCATAAATATCAGCGCAGGCTTGTAAAATAGCCGCTCGCGTTTCTGCCGTGAATTCAAAGCTGCCTGTATTCATTGAGAATGCAATTTGATTCAAATTATTGGCAAAGCGAGTAGCGCCTAATTTACCTAGAATTTGGCTTAATAATTTATGATCTTTAACGGGGAATTTGCCGCGTGTCTGGCGTTTAGGATTGCTTTTATCAAAAAGCCGCTGGCGAATATATTCTCCTAAAGGCAAACCGGCTGAATCATGTTCCAAGCGTTTACGTTCTTCAAAACTAAGACGTAAGGAAAAGGGTTTAGGTTTTGGGTGTAATTTATTAAATTTTTCTTTGATGTCGGTCATGTGCATCTCCTTATGCAACACACCATACGCAGTCATGCTCAATTTCTTGGGAAACAGAGCACAACATAATGTATGATTAAGGGGAAAATAGAATTACTTATTGAAAATATAAGTTATGGTTCGGTAAATCTCCGTTTAGGCGCGCCATTTTGACTTCCCCCCTAAAAGTGTTATTTAGCTCTGACACGCCATCAACCCCTCCCTTATCCAAAGACTTAGAAATATTTTATCAATAATAAATTTGTGAAATAAAGATTACTAAAATAGATTAGGAATGGGTACAAAATAACTTGAGCAACTAGCGCAGTATTTTTGTTCGTCTTCAAGGCGAGGCATAGGGCGCATAGCAAGCTATGTAACCGAAGCCGCAAAGCTTCCGCTCCTGCTCACGCCCCTTACCTACATCCATGTAGGCAACGAAGAAGACGGATAAAAAGACAAGCCAGTTGCTCAAGTTATTTTGTGCACGTTCCTAAGCTAATAAGATTTCAAATAATTT
>CAZNGU010000629.1:0-1670 GCA_964572325.1 uncultured Methylomarinum sp. | reverse complement strand
GGCTTCTGAAACAGGACGTTTCAGAGAGCTTACATGGATGTATTCACGCGCCCTGTTAAAGCAACACCCTGACCCTTTGCGCTAATACACGCTGAGTAGTTACCTTTAATGTTAATCTACCGCATAAAAATAGCGCTATCTCACAAAATAGAATAAGTTTTACACCCATATGGACTCTTTTTCTAAATTAAAATGGCGATGTAGAAGAGGTACCAAGGAGCTGGATCTTTTGCTGGAAAAGTTTCTTCTAAGCCAATTCCCTTGTGCAGAAAGGGAAGAACAGCTTTTATTTATAGAATTATTAGATTTACAAGACTCCCAATTGATTCTATATTTATTAGGAGACCAATTGCCAAGCACTAGAGAACTTTCCCATCTGGTCAAAAAAATACGAAATCAATCAGTGCTTTGATATAAAATCATCAAAAATGATGCTTAAATGGCTGATAAGCGTACATATACTGACTATTATGATTGTTTTTTTTAGCAACTTATCCTGGTCTTATCAGCTTATAGTAAGCGTATTCGTTATAATCAGTTGTTATAACTATTTAAGGTGTCTGAGTCGGGGTAATATCATTAGGTATAGTAAAGTTTTGGGTTGGGAATGGCTAAATACAGAGCAAAAATTTTCCTCTATTGAAGTATTGCCTAGCACTGTTATCACACGATTATTCATTGCTTTACATTACCGATATAAAGATAAAAAAAAGGCTATTATTATCTGTAGAGACTCATTATCCAAAGATGACTATAGACAGTTTCTCGTTAGCTTAAAAATTAATGGATTAAATTAACAATCATTTATGAACACAGATTACGATATTAGCCTTGAAGTCGCAAAGATTAAAAATCTTCCTCCACTTCCCGAAGTCAGCATGAAAATAATTTCAGCGGTGAATGACCCTGAAATTTCAGTTGACGAAATGGTTAAAGTATTATCTCTTTCTCCTGCTTTAGTTGCCAGATTAATCGGTTTGGCCAATTCCTCTTATTTTGGCCGTGCAGGAAAAGTTAAAGACTTACGTGTTGCAATTATTCAGGTTTTAGGTTTTAAACTGGTAAAATGCCTTGCCTTAAGTATTGTCTTAAATGTTGAACTGGATGCTTCTAAGTGTAAATTGTTTGACGATAATTTGTTCTGGAATCATGCTTTACTAACCGCTGTTATTGCCCAGAAATTATCGGTGCATATTGATGATGAACTGATGGTACCGGGTACGGTCTATACAGCAGGTTTATTGCTGGATATTGGCCTACTGGCTGCAGTATTTGTTTTTCCTGAGCAAGTCAATCAGGTTTTTGAAAATGCCGATGACACTGAAGATTCAGTGTTTAAGCAAATACAAGATGTTTTAGGCTTGACGCATTATGAGGTGGGTGCCATGTTATTAGAAACCTGGAAATTACCTGATGTCTATCAATGTGTAGTTAAGGAGTTTAGGAACAGTCATTTTGAAGGAAAAGAAAAGAAGTTGATTTTACTATTAGAATTGAGCCATTGGATTGCTAGCTATATTTTTAAAGATCAGGAAACAGAGTTACCTGACTTTAGTAAATACTTAAACAAATTAGCCTTAAGCAGTGAAGATATGCAAAAAACAGTGAATAGTGTTGTTGAAGAAAAAGAAAATATCAATGAATTAGCCATGTTATTAATGGGTAAGAGT
>CAZNGU010000628.1:0-1674 GCA_964572325.1 uncultured Methylomarinum sp. | reverse complement strand
CCTTCATCAGTGACTAAACTTTGCCAATAGGCCAGGGCTTTGTCCCAGTTTTCTCCAGAAGGTGCAAATTCACGCCCTTTTAAATAATCATAGGTTTTTTGATCTGGCGCTACCAAACCTGCTCTCGCACCGGCTTCAATTGCCATATTACATAGCGTCATTCGTCCTTCCATAGAAAGCCTGGTAATTGCATCACCTGCGTATTCAATGACATGCCCAGTACCTCCTGCAGTACCGATTTTTCCTGTTATGGCTAAAGCAATATCTTTCGCTGAAGCATATTTTGATAACTCACCATCTATTTGAATTAGCATGGTTTTCGATTTTTGCTGCGGTAAAGTCTGCGTTGCCATCACATGCTCTACTTCTGAGGTACCAATACCAAAAGCCAGGGACCCAAAAGCACCATGCGTTGCTGTATGACTATCACCACAAACTACTACCATGCCAGGGTGGACAAAACCATGCTCAGGCACGACTACATGAATTACCCCGTTATTAGGGTTTTTCATGTCATAAAGATTCAAGCCATTGCTTTTGCAATTATCCGCCATTGTTTCAATTTGCTTTTTGGCAATGGGATCTGCAATAGGAAGATCTCTGTCTTTAGTTGGCACACAATGATCCATTGTTGCCAAAATGCTATGTGGGTTACGCACTTTACGATTAGCTACTCTTAAGCCTTCAAATGCCTGAGGGCTTGTCACTTCGTGCATTAAGTGGCGGTCTACATATAGCAAAGGAGCCTGGCCGGGTACTTCTACCACAAGGTGGCTATCCCAGATCTTTTGGTACATTGTTCTTTTCATAATCTATTCCACATCTTAAAACTTGCCATTTCACTTTTTGTAAAATTAACCGTTTATTATCGCTCAAATATCTTGCCCTTTGCAATACTGATTTTTTGAGGAGCTAAAATACAGCTGATGTAAAGTTTGTCTATTGCAAGGACAACTTACTTGATTCGAAGTAAGAGCAAACATAATTAAACGATGTTCAGTTAATATTCATGGTCTCTCCTGTATTCTGAACCCACACTACAAAATAACGCTGAAAAGCAGGAGTCAGTTATGAAAATGTTAACTTTAGCCCTATTATTAATTTCTTTTTCTGGTCTGAGTCAGGCTCGAAGTGAAGACCACAATAGACACAATGATCGCTCCAGATATAGCAATGGATATTTTTGGCAAAACGTAGAAAGGCGCCAGCATAATCAATATTCACGTGTTAATCATGGCGTTGAAAGAGGTCAGCTTACTCGCAGAGAAATAAAGCAGTTAAAGCGTGAAAGAAAACATTTGACCAAATCAATCAGGCGAAATAGACGCCATAATAATCTAAGTCATTCAAACAAAAGAAATATTTTGAGACGTCTTGATCATTATAGTGACCAGATATACAATTTAAAGCAAAATAATTATTATGCACGAAGCCATCGCCAACAGTATGCACGTCACGGCAACTACAGATATCCAAAGCATAACAACAGATATTCTGAACATGGCAGGCTTAGTTATTCTAGCCGTAATAACCATAAATATTATAGAAATAATGGTTTTTTATCTCACTCAAACAATAACTTTTCATCAGGATTTTACTTCAGGTTCTAAACAAATACGTCCTCCTCATTTAACTCAAAAGTGCCCCGGACTAAGCTCAGCTATTTAGTCCGGG
>CAZNGU010000627.1:0-1680 GCA_964572325.1 uncultured Methylomarinum sp. | reverse complement strand
TTTTGGTTGTGCTAGTTTACGAATATACCAAACCGATTATTGCGGAAAACCAGCGTTTAGCGACGGAGCGTGCCATTTTTAAGGTGCTACCCAAGGCCTCAAGTCGTCTTACTTTTAGCATAAAAGATGGTATTATTGAATTGGCAGATGATAAAACTAAAGGCAAACTTATTTATGCCGGTTATGATAAACAGGATAATTTTGTAGGCATGGCTCTGAATGCAGCGGAACAAGGTTATCAAGATATTGTAAAATTGCTTTATGCTTATCACCCGGAAACGGGTTGTATAACTGGCTATGATGTTTTAAAAAGTACCGAAACACCGGGTTTTGGCACAAAAATTACTACTGACGAGGCATTTCTTGCTAATTTTGATTGTCTGGATGCAATTGTCAATCAGGAACAAAATGGCTTAATTAATGTCATTAGAACAGTACGGCATGGCACCAAGAAAAACCCCTGGGAAATAGATGCAATTTCCGGCTCAACCATTACTTCCAATGCAGTGGGTCGTATGTTTAACAAAAGCGGTCAGAAGTTACATCCCGTTATCAGCAAAAACCTGGCATTTTTGAAGTCTGCCAAACAATCAGATAGAGGTAATCATGGCCAATTCAAATAAAACAGAAGCCCCTTTTACCCTGGATATTTTTACCGCAGGTATTTGGAAAGAAAACCCTGTCTTTGTCATGATGCTGGGTTTATGCCCTGTTTTGGCAGTAACTAATAGTGTAGAAAACTCTTTGGCTATGGGACTTGCCAGTATATTTGTATTGGTTTGTTCCAATGCCCTGGTTTCTGCATTAAGAAACTTTATTCCCAAACAGGTTCGTATTACCACTTATATTATTATCATTGCGACCTTTGTAACGCTGGTTGATTATATTATTCAAGCCATCAGTCTGGATTTATACAATAAACTGGGGGCATTTATTCAGTTAATCGTAGTAAATTGCCTGATTCTAGGACGAGCCGAAGCCTATGCATCAAAAAACTCATTTGGCAAATCGGCTATTAGTGCGCTGGGTATGGGCTTGGGCTTTACCCTGGCTTTAGTTATGCTGGGCGGCGTTAGAGAATTGCTGGGAGCCGGACAATTATTGGGTTATCAGGTGTTTAGCACTAATTTTCAACCCTGGATAGTCATGATTCTACCTCCAGGCGGCTTTATTGTTTTAGGTTCCTGGTTATTATTAATTAACTATATAGAGCAACGCAAAACAGGAAAATTAATCGCGAATGATTTAGCTTCCCATTGTTCTGTTAGTCAGCAATCCAGGCCTTAATCATGAATCCAGAATCACTCAGTTTTATCTTCCTTAGTGCCTTTTTAATTAATAATTTTGTACTGGCACTGTTTTTGGGGTTATGCCCTTTTGTTGGCGTATCAGCAAAACGTGATACCGCTTTTAATATGGCACTGGCCACTGCATTTGTAATGTTTGTCAGTTCCACTTGTTCTTATGCCATTAATCTGCTGCTGACAGCTTTTGACCTGGAATTTTTGCGTTTAATTAGTTATATCGCCTTAATTGCATCTTCTGTGCAATTAGTCGAAATGATTTTGAAGAAGTTTAGCCCTGCTTTGTTTAGAGCATTAGGTATTTTTTTACCATTGATTACCACCAATTGTGCCATTTTAGGCGTTGCCCTGTTTCAAACATCCCGTGGCTATGATT
>CAZNGU010000626.1:0-1682 GCA_964572325.1 uncultured Methylomarinum sp. | reverse complement strand
GGCTTGCAATGTGCCTTTTGTGTTGTCGAATTGTCTGGCTTGATGGTTCATTTTTTTAATTTGTTGTCTGCTTGTTTATGTTTAATTTATGTCAGTTTGTTTTTTTGGTTCTTTTTTTAGTGCAAATGATTATCATTTGTCACCGACCCCTTTTATTTACCCCTTTTATTTTTTTATTTCTTTGACCGCTTTAATTGTTTTATTTCTGATAGAATATTTTCAATATTTTTATAGTAATAGGTGACATTAGGCTCACCTTGAGCATTCATTTTCTCTAACTGGTGTAATATTAATTTTTCCAACTCTGGATATGCACTACTACCAACAAGCCTTGCTAACACCAAATATCTAAAAGCCCAGTCAGCTCCAACATCTGGCAGACACTTATTGCCCTCAAGTACAGGGGTAATTACATTATGATAAAGTGAATCTAAGTCGTTTAATTGATAAAAAACTTTCTTAGATATTCTTACAATATTTTCTTTTAACTGATCAATTTCAGAGTTAAAATCTTGATCAACAAATAAGCGATATTCATTTTTTTCATCCAACATACTTCCTTCAAAGCCAATACTTGCTTGATTTCTTTGGTCGTTTAATTTTTTAAAGCTAAAGCTTTCAAACCACTCATGCAAAACGTTAAATCTTTTTGAGTACACAGGCAATATTACAAGGCTGTCTTTTTCTTGGCTTTGATCCACCCAACTTCTCAGTTCGATTTTCTCAAACCCAGCAACTTCTTTCTTAATTAAGGATTTATCTTGCTGTCTATATGCAAAACCAGACATACGAGTATCTTCCAAAACATATAAAGCAATCTCTTTTACAAACTTATTCAAGCTTATTAATCCTTATGAATTCTCTAACTTTAATTTTATCACCTACTTCCAATCCTTGCTGCAGGTTATCAGTGCGTATTTCAAATATCCCATTGCCATTTTCAATCTGGACTTTAGCTGCTTCCTGACCTCCAGATAGAGGAGTAGTAGATGACCTTTTTGTTTCTACTATAGAAAAAGTACCATCATTATTTTTAATTAGTTGATCTGTATCAGTACGATTTCCTTTTACATTTCCAGCTCCATTTTGCGGAACCAATCTATTTCTTCCAGTAACATTCTTTCCGCTGTCTATAGCTTTTTGAAGCTCATCAGCTTCAAACCTATTACCCTCTTTAATAAATTTCAGTTTATCTTGAGAGTTAGAAACTATTTTGTTTGGAACTTGTGTTTCTAATTTTTTTTCAGTATTTATTTTCTGACTACTTGTACCCGGACCACCCTGCTTCTCTTTTACAATATTAGTATTATCCACCTTCTTCCCAAACTTCTTAACAGCTTTCCCAGCAGCCTTCTGGAATTTATCACCAACATAACGCCCCGCTAAACTTGCACCACCGTTTTCAATTAAGGCATCAGTAAAGTTTTTACCATCAGCAACAGCCTCAACTGTCGAGGTTGCAACAGCATCAATGGTGGTTTCAATCGCAAGCTTACCAATTTTCCCAGCGTTTTTAATCTTGCCGCCAAAGCCTGCCGTCGCGGCATTAATAAGGAAGTTTGTTGCTGCTGATTTACCAACAGAGAAACTATCATCACCCGCCACTTTAGAAACAGCAGCATCCACTCCAACATCAACGGCGGTTTGTCCTGCGTTATACGCTAAGTATAGTAATACTGGTA
>CAZNGU010000625.1:0-1683 GCA_964572325.1 uncultured Methylomarinum sp. | reverse complement strand
CCAGAAAAACACTATGTTATTGTGGATTCTAATGGCTGGTTTCTTGATGATAAAAAAGCACAGCATTTGAAAGATATCGGCGTTGAGAAAATACAATTATCATTGGATAGTATTATCGAAACTGAACATGATGATTTTCGTAACAAACCCGGTTCCTACAAGCGCGTTATGCGCGCAGTAGATGCCTCGTTAAATGCCGGCTTGAACCTGTTACTGTCAACTGTACTTATTCGGGGGCAGGTTAAGACCCAGGCGTTTCGTGATTTATGTAAATTTGCTACAGATAAGGGCGTGGGATTATATGTATCTTATGCCAAACCAACGGGGTCATGTACTGACCATCCGGAATTTGTCATAGAGAAAGAAGATGCAGATATTTTACGTGAACTGGAAAAAGAATATTCCGTGTTTACCCATATGACCCCTTCTTATGGTTCTTACAAAGGCTGTATTACCGTAAAAGGCATTATAACAGTCACTTCAACAGGGGAAATAACACCTTGCCCCTATATTGATTTCTCATTGGGTAATTTAAAAGAAACCTCTCTGAAAGATATTCTAGATCGAGGTATGAACAATCCCTGGCTAGGACCTCACCGACCTGATTGTCTTATTGGTGAAGATGCCAAATTCATTAAAATTCATACCGAAAAAACTAAGGGAGCCACGCATTTGCCTTTACCCTGGGGTCAAGGATTTTCAGAAAATGATACATTAACACAATAGCATAAAAAGAAGGACTAATCATGGGTCGTGAGGAGCTGAATACCACAGAGCAAGGTTTTTTTGATGAAAATGGCCGCTGTATTCCCGGTCAAATCAATGCGCCTGTTCATCTGGAAACTCGCCGCTATTTTATATGTGAGCAACCAGTCATTGATTATGCTGAAATTTATGCACGATCAATTAATTATTTAGGTATTGAAAATACAATATCAGCAAAAGAATTTGAACAACGAGCTAAAGGTATTTTGCAAGGTCTTGCTGATAGTCAAGCGTGTAAAAATATTCTCAAAGGTGTAAGAATACCATTTATCTTACCGAAGGCTGACTATAAGGATTTGGGACTGGCATTTGAAAAAACTTATCTCAATGCTATCGAACGGGCTTATCAAGATGAATTTCCAAATTATGATTTCACTAATCACTTTCAGGGTAAGCTGGCTGGCAATATGCAAATCACCCCCAACTCCCGACATGAACAATTAATAGAGGCAATGGTTGACGATGTTGTCGTGGGATATTATTTTCCTTGTCTCTCTGAATACTCGATTCCAGCAGCCATTGAACAAGTCAATCAATTACCATCTGAGTTCCTGCTGGCCGGAGGTTTTGATACCGCTGCAGCTATCATGGGTTCCCCAAATCTATTGCAGAGAGCAGAAGGCTACCCCCCAATGTTATGGCTTTCCGGGCTATCAAATAAAGAGAATCATATCGAATATCATTTTGAAGCTTATGGCTATAATTTAACCTTTAACCGCAGGCCTCATTTAGAACAGGTTGCAGAATATTGGTCTAGTGCACTAGTTGTCCTGGGATAAATATTTTACATAATAAAAAGGCGATATTATGAGTGAAAAGAAAGTCGCGTTAATTACAGGCGTCACCGGTCAGGATGGTGCTTATCTTTCTGAGTTTTTATTAAAGAAAGGCTATATTGTTCATGGTATCAAACGACGG
>CAZNGU010000624.1:0-1685 GCA_964572325.1 uncultured Methylomarinum sp. | reverse complement strand
AGTCGACAGGATTCTTCTATTTTTTTATCTTTACAGGCCAGACGGTACATATTTGCCGTGGGGCCACCCAGGTCTGAAATATGCCCGGTAAAAGCGGGGGAAGTATCTCTGATTGCTTCAATTTCTTTAATAATGGAGTCTTCCGAACGACTTTGTATAATGCGCCCTTCGTGTTCGGTAATTGAGCAAAATGTACAGCCTCCAAAACACCCCCTCATGATATTGACGGAATGCTGAATCATTTCAAATGCCGGAATATTGGCCTTGCCATATTGAGTATGAGGTAGACGAGAAAAAGGTCTGTCAAATACACCATCCATTTCTTTGGTTGTTAATGGAATGGGCGGAGGATTAATCCATAGTTGTCGTGAACCATGACGTTGTATTAACGGCCTGGCATTACCCGGGTTAGTTTCTCCATGCATAACTCGGGATGCATGAGCGTACAAAACAGGATCGTCTTTGACGGCTTCATAATCAGGCAACCGAATAACAGTTTGTGATCTTTGCTTATTTGGAATATGTCTGGAAAACTGGATTACTTTTTCGTCACTTGAGTCCGATGGTTTTTTATCACAAGCAGGTTCTTCCTGATAGGGGTTAGTGGGTGGGTTAATAACACCGGGCTTGTCGACAGAAGTTGAATCCTTTTCAGTCCATTCCCCAGGTATTTGTTTGACGAAATGGACCGTACCCCGAATGCCCTTTAGATCTGATATTACTTCGCCATTGGCCAGTCTATGGGCGATTTCAACAATTTGTCTTTCGGCATTTCCATAAACCAGCAAATCAGCTTTGGAATCCATCAGTACTGATTTGCGGACTTTATCTGACCAATAATCATAGTGTGCAATACGTCTTAAACTGGCTTCGATACCGCCAATGATGACAGGTACATTTTTATAGGCTTCCCGGCAACGGTGTGAATATACATTAACCGCACGGTCAGGACGTTTCCCCCCATCACCATTAGCCGTATAGGCATCATTGGAACGGATTTTTTTATCAGAGGTGTAGCGGTTGACCATGGAGTCCATATTACCGCCAGTCACACCAAAAAACAGATTAGGCCGGCCCAGTTTTTTAAAGTCTTCTGCACTGGTCCAGTCAGGTTGGGAAATAATACCCACTCTGAATCCCTGGGCTTCCAGAACCCGCCCTATAACGGCCATACCAAAGCTAGGATGATCAACATAAGCATCACCGGTGACCAGAATAATATCGCAACTATCCCATCCCTGTTGTTCCATTTCAGTCATACTCATGGGTAGCTCATGAGCTGTACCGAAACGTTGTGCCCAGAATTGTTTATAACCAAAAAGGTTAGGAGCTGTTTGCGTCATGTTTTAATTACTTTGTTTAATACGGTGGTATTGTTACGTTTAAAATCTTTAATAAAAGTGGGGAATTCAATCTGATACTGTTGCTCTAATTGTTTGGCTTTTTGTCTGAGTTCTTTCATTGAATATTTGGGGGCATTTTCTCTAAAAGCAAATCCAATGATATTGCCGCGCTTACGGACAGGTAAAAACAAAATGCGCCATTCAAAAACACGCCCCATATTCCAGGTAACTTGCTCGAATAGCTCTTTATTGGTTCCCCATAAATTAATGGCTAATAGACCATCATCTTTCAAAAGAGTTCTACATCCATCAAAAAATTTCTCACTACTGACCTCCAGTGCC
>CAZNGU010000623.1:0-1686 GCA_964572325.1 uncultured Methylomarinum sp. | reverse complement strand
GCAAAAAATCGTGAACCTTCTGAAAGTCCCGCTGGATGAGTTTGTTATGTTTTTATTATTGTTGAAGGTTAACTCCAAACGTATATTGTACTTCCTTGCCACATTCGCCTGACCAAACAGGAATGTCATGATTGCTTGCACGAATACAGCTCACCTTATGCATCTCATTTCCTTTTATACCTATAATTACTACTGAACGCATAATGTTTCCCATGTTTATTTTAATTACAGCTAGCTTTTTCCCTTTAATATTCACATAAACTGAATCAGCAATATACTTTAAATTATAATTATCTGGGTTATAACCCCTCTCAGCATAATTTTTCTTGGCCTTCTGTAACATCCTTTGAACAATCCACGCTTCTAAATTTTTTAACATGTTTTGCCCAAGATCAGATTCTTTCACTCCTTCTGCATCTTGAATAATCGTAAAAGCTAAAACAGGTTTTATTTTTGATCTCGCAGGGTTCTGTGATGATATTTTTGTGGTAGCTTCCGACGAAGCAAATAATGGAGACGTTACCATTGAAAGTGATACTGCCCCAATAAAATAGGCAATAGGCATTATGGATTTCAATAAAATTTTTCCTTTATTTTGCATAGCACTAGCATTAATAATTTTCACAACTAATTTCGATAGGTGATAGCCAAGCAGAACGATGCCAATAGTAAGCATACCAGCTGTTGCAGAATAAATTAACGATGAGCCAGGGCCTGTTCCATCTGGCTCACCAAGAGCAACCATAAATAGTCCACTCACATTAAAATATGCTTTCAAGCAAATCCCGGCCCAAGCATGATAAAGCATCCACCATCTAGATGGATCTTCTTTCTTTGTGATTTTGTCTTCCACCAAGTTTTCCATAGACACTCCGTAATTCATAACGATCTACATCAGGGGATTGAAAAGTGCTACTTGCTTCAGCTATCAAACACCTGATGTTTTTTAAAATCCACTTAAGATGAATTTTAGTATTTTTATTTATTTACAAGCGGCGTAACAAAACTAACAATAGTGTCTTTTGTTAGTCATTCAGTTCTTGTGCACATACTTGATTCTCTTTATAAACATAAAGTCCTATGGATAAGTTTGTTATGTTTTATTTCTTCAGGGCAAAACAAAAGCATCATTCTCATATTTCTTCACAAACTCTTCTATCGCCTTTTCTATTTCATGTTGAGAATCCAGGGGAAGGTTATTATCTTTCGCAAAATCAACGAAAACATTCATAATATTGTCACCCATAGAATTCTTGACTGAATGTAATTTCATTGTTTTTTTTAACCCAGGCATATCCACTGTCAAATCGACATTTATAACTATACCGGTCATATAATATCCCTTATCCTTTTTCTTTTAATGCTGTTGCAATACGAGAAAGAACATCTCCAAACCCACCTGCTTGTTCATCTGTATAATCACCAGCTTGGACTGCAACATTGTTTTGACGCTCCATTTCCAACACTCCCTTTGCCTCAATAACTGCTTCTAATGATATATCGTGTTTCTTTGCTAGTTTTGTGGCATCTTCGAGAAAAGCATCCAATTCATCGTGACTCACACGATAGTGGTTACGTTCCGGTTGGCTTCCTAATGTGCCCATGTTATTCCTCTCTGTGATTTGGTTTTAAACATAACGCCCTCATCAGGGGCTTTTGAAGCTGGCGTGGCTTTTGCGGTTTTTT
>CAZNGU010000622.1:0-1708 GCA_964572325.1 uncultured Methylomarinum sp. | reverse complement strand
GTTAAGAGAGGTTTATAGGCTATTCCAGAGTCGTTATTATTTGAGCAGGATAAAAGTTCTGCTCAATTGATAGCTGTATGATTATATTTTTGCTATATCACCAAAGGTGATTAAGAGCTAAATTAAAACTTTCAGCACTTAATTCACAGCCAAGTATTTCTACAAAAAATTATAGTTTGTAGCCCCCCCCGCTAGATTCTTTTCAAAAATAAGGAGATAAAAATAAAGAATCTCCAAAATATTGCTGGTCTTTTTGTCCGGCTTCTGTGTTGTAGTAACCGTTACGTAGCATATGGATGGCAAGTGTCGCTTGAAAAGCAGGATGTCTTGCATTGTGTCTGTCACTAACGTCTCGACACACCGCTACGCTGCTCCTGCATTGTTTTACCTACATCCATGTATTATTGAATACGAACAAAAATCCTGCCTAATAATATTGGACGATTATTTATTTCCAGCTTTCCTATTCTAAAAATAAGCCCGTTTTTGAGAAATGGTCGTGCCATGTGTAGCTCTGTTTATCAATTAATTGCCATACGAAACCCAAGCCAAAGAATAGCCATGAAAATATTGCCATAAGAAAACGTTTAAAGGCATGCTTCCAGGTTATGGGTTGCTTGTTAATTGTCTGGATTTTAATTTTCCATGCTTTCATTCCCAGAGTTTGACCACCATGTGTCCAAAACCAGCCGTAAAAAATAAAACTGACCATGAGTAGATATATTGGGAATAAATATTGGCCAGAAGCGTACGCTTCACCATTATTGAAGGGCAACATAATTGCAGTTGCTAAAAACAGTAAAGCAAGTAATAGCAAAGAATCATAAACAATGATTGCCAGTCGTCGAAATAAACCGCACGATCGCACGATATTTTTGTATCAGAAAACTTTATGTTTGATTTTTAAAGCATAATTAATTTTTGAATAAAGCCAGTTTTTGTCCGTAATACATACTCATTGCAATGAGTGCCACTATCATTACCAGAGAAAAACCAAAAGGCGGCTTATGAAGTAGAAGTATTGCCAGATCAGCAACATAAAGGCTGGTTAAAAAAGGTGTGTCAATCAAGGCTGTAATAATCTTTTTGAACATAAAATCCCCTAGTGCATTACCTGAATAAAATCAAAATAAGTGTAATTATGTAATTCTACTATATCCATATAGTGTTTGTATAAAAAAAGCTATGTAGCGTTGTATTTCATATACGCTAAGGATTAATTATGCTTTCAATTTCCAGATGTAAATTTATTAAAAACGGCAGGAGCGACCAAATTGACCAAGATTCTAATATTGAGGATCGCGCACGAAATAACTTGAACAACCGACTTGTTTTTTGTCTGTCTTCTACGCCTCGACAATTGCTTTTGCATTGTCTACATTCACTAAGTGTAGTAGTTGAAGATAAACTAAAATCCATCGTCGGTTGCCCAAGTTGTTCCGTGCGCGATCCTGACTTGCTTTTGGTTTCATAGAAGATAAATGTAATAATCAGGAATATATTTTAAATACTCATTTGTAGGATAGGCAAAGTGATAGCATGTTGACCATCAATCCAACAACTTTCGAAATAAGAAATGGGCATGAAAATGAAATTTGCGCGTTCGGTTGCCTATGTCGATTTTATGCAGTGTTAGTAGAGATCACGCATATGGTCTTATAAAAAATCTTGTGAAAGTAAAGTTTTAGTCAACATTCGAATCTTATTA
>CAZNGU010000621.1:0-1711 GCA_964572325.1 uncultured Methylomarinum sp. | reverse complement strand
TGTTAATAATTGATTTTTCTGACGCAGGATATGGGTTTATTAGTTCAAAGGTTCAGGGGTTTAGAGGCTGAGAGTGATTAAAGAGGTTTCTTGCCAGGCTTTATTTAGATTTAACAGGAATCTTTAATACTTTTTTTACATCAGAGTCACCTGAAAGGAACTCTGATGAGTCTGCGATTGTTTGATCTTTTCGGCTGAATTTACCCGCCTTTAGGCTGGCTAAGTCCTGAGATTATTGGCTAATCAATTAAGTATCAACAGCAATTGAATATTGATATTTCTATAAAAAAAATGGGCTAATGATTTAATATCATTAGCCCATTTTATTAAAATTCCGTTACTCTTATTTTTTCTCTATCGGTTTGATAGGAAAAGGTTTCATTATCGCAGCAGCAACTTTAGGTGTATTGCTCTCCGCCTTTTTAGGGTTTTCTTCTACTGTTTTTTGCCCGACACTTTGCCAGATCATTTTTTTCTCTACCTTATCAAATACATCGACAACCAAAGTGCCTTCCAGGTAATCATTTTCACTGTAGGTCGTGGAGGAAGATCCCATTCCCATCCCACCGTAGCCAGCTCCATAACCCCCATGCCAGCCCATGCCTCCATAGCCATAGCCTCCGCCTGCGCCGTAATGATTTGTGTAAGCAGTTGTACTGGTCTTTTTGTCAACAACAACGAACAGCGAAACTACCATATCACCATTACTTTCTACTAATTTCAAGCCTCGCTTGGCAAACTCTGCGCCAAAGGCTGCTTCAATTCTTTCTTTCTGAAACCGATTGAGAATTTTATCACTATCCTCTGCCCATCCGTAATATTCAAATGTTTTGTACTTGGTAAAATCAACTTCTTTATCATAGTCAGAGGTGACTTTAATACTGGAACACGCTCCAAGAAAAATGATACTTAAGAGCAATAAACTATTTAGGTACTTCATAATTAATGTAATTGTTAATTGAAACAATATTTAAAATGTATTTTAAAATTAACTTAAAAATTGCTTTCATGTTTCATAATATCAGGTTAATTATTTTTTTCCACCTAATATTTAAACATACAGTAAATTTTATAGGTTCCCTTAAATCGCATTGGTCTATTTGGAAACTTTTACACTGTTGTAAAACAATCCACTAAACTTATCCCAAAAATCTCCCCCTAACACAAAGAAGCTGGCAAAGAAAATGACATCTCCCAGAATATAACTCCAAAGCGGAAGTTCGATTAGGAAAGAAAAATAGTGACCTAAATATGGTTGCACCCAACCTGCTAGTAAAGAAAAACTAAACATAATCAAGCCAATACGGTATCGTACTAAACTAACTGAATCAGAAGGTGCGAATTGTTTTAAATACCTTAAAGCTTTTCCTTTCAAAAATTCATACCCTTGTTTGCCTAATACAGCCACAGCTATGAGCATAAAAATTTCAGGGATACCAAATGCAAGCAATCCGGATAAAGTGGTTTTAATTCCAACAGACCAATCAGTAGCTGTGACAAAAGGAATGAGCAAAGGACTCATGAAACCAATTATTAATATACTTGCACCGAGAATCAGTCTGATTTTGGATAGTTCAGGAGGGTTTGTCATAAATTCATTTTTTTTTGCTATTGCTTATTGTTTTCGTTTCATATTTCCTCCTGACCAATTTCAAAATATACCCAATTGGAATTATAGACAGAAATGAGATTGTCCAGATCCCGGGGCCAA
>CAZNGU010000620.1:0-1722 GCA_964572325.1 uncultured Methylomarinum sp. | reverse complement strand
ATCAATTGAATTTTATTGATACCCCTGGGCATGTCGACTTTTCTTATGAAGTATCACGTTCTCTAGCTGCTTGCGAGGGGGCCTTATTAGTCGTCGATGCAGCTCAAGGGGTAGAGGCACAAAGTGTCGCAAATTGTTATACCGCTATAGAGCAAGGGCTTGAAGTCGTTCCTGTTCTTAATAAAATTGATTTGCCTTCGGCCGAGCCTGAACGCGTCAGTGCGGAAATTGAAGACGTTATAGGTATCGCCGCTGATGAAGCGCTTAAAATCAGCGCAAAAACAGGCTTAGGGATTGATGCTGTTTTAGAACAATTGGTTGAAAAAATACCTTCTCCTGCTGGGGATGAACAGGCTCCCTTGCAGGCATTGATTATTGACTCCTGGTTTGATAATTACCTAGGCGTTGTTTCTTTGGTGAAAATTGCAAACGGCAGTTTGCGCAAAAAACAAAAGTTGATGGTGATGTCAACTGGCAAAAGCTATTTAGCTGAAAAAATAGGTATATTTACCCCAAAAGAAAAACAGACCGATGTTTTACACACTGGAGAAGTGGGTTTTCTGGTAGCAGGAATCAAAGATATTTATGGTGCACCTGTAGGCGATACTATTACTTTAGCGGATAATCCTGCAACAGAAATGCTACCAGGTTTTGAAACGGTACAACCTAGAGTATTTGCCGGTCTGTATCCTGTAAGTTCTGATGACTACGGCAATATGCGTGAATCACTCAATAAATTACGCTTAAATGATGCGGCACTTCATTTTGAGCCTGAAACATCACAAGCACTAGGCTTTGGTTTTCGCTGTGGCTTTTTAGGCATGTTACACATGGAAATTGTGCAAGAACGCCTGGAACGTGAATACAATATTGATTTAATTACCACAGCACCCACTGTAATATATGAGGTGGAAGTCCATTCTGGGGATGTGCTTATGGTTGATAATCCTGCAAAATTACCTGATATTGGAACCATTACAGAAATAAGAGAACCCATTATTTTGGCCAATATTTTAGTGCCTCAAGATTATCTGGGCAATGTAATTGGTTTGTGTGTAGAAAAGCGGGGGGTACAAAAAAACATGCAGTATATGGGGAAACAAGTTTCCTTAAATTATGAGTTACCCATGAGCGAAGTTGTGCTGGATTTTTTTGATCGATTAAAATCAGTTAGCCGTGGTTATGCCTCTTTTGATTATGAATTTTTACGTTTTCAGCAAACTCCCTTAGTTAAACTGGATGTTTTGATTAATGGCGATAAAGTGGATGCTTTATCGGTTATAGTGCATAAGGATCAAAGTCAATCACGCGGACGTGACCTGGTTGAAAAAATGAAAGAACTGATTCCACGGCAAATGTACGAAGTTGCTATTCAGGCTGCTATAGGCTCAAAAGTGATTGCTCGGTCAACTGTTAAAGCCATGCGAAAAAATGTTACGGCAAAATGCTATGGCGGTGATATTTCCCGTAAGAAAAAATTATTAGAAAAACAAAAGGCAGGTAAAAAGAGGATGAAGCAAGTGGGAAATATTGAAATTCCACAAGAGGCTTTTCTTGCTGTTTTGCAGCTTAATAAAGAATAATAGTATGTGCTTTGCTCTGCGTTCCCGCGTTCCGCATGGGAATGCAGAGCGTCCTTATATGAATTCCTACGGAGACCGTAAGGATCAGAAATTTGTTCCGCTTCGGACTACATAACTTAAAGCCGTAGCAAAAACCTTA
>CAZNGU010000619.1:0-1729 GCA_964572325.1 uncultured Methylomarinum sp. | reverse complement strand
CCCCAATTGAGGTGAGTGCCTATCGTTGACATGTAGGCAGCAATAATAGATGCCACTACTAATCCTAGCCAGCCAGGATCTAATTTTGATAACATTACTGGATAAGCGATGTCGTCTTTTAAGTATTCATTTGAAATATTAGGAAACTCAGCTTTGATACTGGCCAGGTCAGGATATATTAAAATCGATGCCAGAGCAACAATAATCCACGGCCATGGACGAATCGCATAATGCATAAAATTGAAGAGAAGCGTAGCTCCAATTGCATTTTTCTCATCCTTTGCTGCAAGCATTCGTTGGGCAATATAACCCCCACCACCTGGTTCTGCCCCAGGATACCATACTGCCCACCACTGCACAGCGATAGGAATAATCAGTAATGGTATGTAAACTGATGGGTCTGAGAATTCGGGGAAAAAAGATAGTTTATCTGTATCGGCCAATTTACTTAACATATTTCCAAGACCACCTACTTCCGGCTGTCTCAATGCAACAATAGCTGCATATACCGCACCAAACATTGCAATCCCATATTGAAAAAAATCTGCCCAAATCACACCTTTAATTCCACCCAACGCAGAATAAATTACTACAACTACAGAAGCGCCTACAACTACAACCCAAGGTTCAAGACCA
Organism: uncultured Methylomarinum sp.; assembly: GCA_964572325.1. GTDB lineage: Bacteria > Pseudomonadota > Gammaproteobacteria > Methylococcales > Methylomonadaceae > QPIN01. The sequence continues at coordinate 1,093 of CAZNGU010000619.1, read as the reverse complement.
AGCATTACGCCTCCGATTTTTATAGCTGCTAATGTCACGCTTCCCATGATCAGGCAATTGAAAAATATACCTAGATATAGTGATCTAAAGCCACGAAGGAAAGAGGCGGCCTTCCCTCCATATCTTTTTTCATAATATTCCAAATCAGTCATTACTCCTGACCGACGCCATAACTTTGCATAAATAAATACCGTAACCATTCCTGTGATTAGAAATGCCCACCAAGCCCAGTTCTTTGCTACCCCATTTTCTCTAACCATACCTGTTACCAAATTGGGAGTATCGGCAGAAAATGTGCATGCAACCATAGAAATACCAAGCAACCACCAAGGCATTCCCCTACCTCCCAAAAAGAATTCAGAAGAACTCTTACCTGCAGTTCTTGACGCAGCCCAACCGATGGATAACACGATTACGAAAAATATTCCAACTATTATCCAGTCAATAGTTTCCAGTATTGTTCCTTGTACCATAAGATTTGATTTAATTATTTAATAAAGACGTGTGTGGTAAAAATGCAAAATGATGAAAAATGTAATTTGTTTTAGCCATGTATGCAATATTAAAAATTATAATTTAGTCACATAAAAAAAGCACTATTAATTTATACAAGAGCATATGTCAACTGACCAGTATTAAATTTAATCCTCTCAATGTCATTATATCAGTTCTTTCCATTGCTCTTATAAAAGTACAATAACATTACTTGTAATAAATGTGCCTAATTGTAGTTTTAATTCATTTTTAAAAGATAGATTTTTGCTTGGTAGAACTAATTCCACTTTCACAAAATGAAAGAGCCCATATTTTTATGATGAAAGATTATTTGAAGCAATTAATGCAAAAGAAAGGCTTGAGGTTGACTCTTTTGTTTTTGATTATCATTGTCTGTGTTAATGTCGTTCTTGTCATATATTATAGAAGTACAATAATAAAAAACGCTGATGTACAACATCAAATTCAAGATATCAGAGATGGTCTTAATCTGATGGACAATCACATTAGGTTAGCGGACATGGGTGTGAGGGCATATATTATTAAATCAACCCAGCAATTACTTGAGCCATATATAGATGCGAAAACTGCCTATCTC
>CAZNGU010000618.1:0-1732 GCA_964572325.1 uncultured Methylomarinum sp. | reverse complement strand
AACCCCATTCCTGCTGGGCGCAATGGTCATCCATATGTTTTGGCCATGAATCTGCAATGGCTTGGCGTACGGGATCCACTTGATAGGATATTTTAAATTCAGGAATATGCTGTTTGATCTGAGCTGCTAATTGTTCAGGAGTAAAACTCATCGCAGTGATATTAAACGCATTAAAATGATTTAATTGTGCAACATTAGTTTGCATCAGGCTAATAGCCGCATTCACAGCATCTGGCATATACATCATGTCTAACTGAGTATCAGCTCTTAGAAAACAGCAGTAGGATTTTGTTTCTAAGGCCGCATAAAAAATCTCTACGGCATAATCCGTAGTACCACCCCCTGCCCTAGTTTTATATGAAATCAAACCGGGATAGCGTAATCCTCTGGCATCTACAGAAAAATGCTGCCGATAATAATCACAAAGTAATTCACCTGAAAGTTTAGTAATCCCATACATGGTAGTGGGTCGCTGAATAGTGTCTTGAGGTGTATTCATCGCTGGAGTTTGGGGGCCAAAAGCAGCGATTGAGCTGGGGAAAAACACCGAACATTGATGAATACGTGCCACTTCCAATACATTAAGCAAGCCTTTCATATTAATATCCCAAGCTTGTTGTGGAACATCTTCGGCAACTGCTGACAACAGTGCAGCTAAATGAAATATAGTATCAACCTGATGCTCTTGAACAACAGTATTCAAGACGTCTTGCTCTCTAATATCAAAGCTGATGTTAAAATCTGCCTGGGTTAATGATTTATCAGATGCCTGCTTATAACCTGCAGCAATAACATGTTCAAAGCCCAGTTTTTGACGCAAAATTGCAGTAAGTTCTGAACCTATTTGTCCTGTTGCACCTGTAATTAGAACTTTTTTCATAAAAAACCTCTTGTTCTTCACTAGCACAAAATTAATAATCAATACTTTTATTCCGAAATTTTCACCACGGTTCTTCCATAATGTCGTCCTTGAATAAAGTCTTCAAAACATTCGGGTAATTGCTCAATGTTAACAACAGAAGTCACAATCTTATCTATATGTTTAGGTTTAAGATCATTGGCTAAACGATGCCAAATTTGAGGTTTTAGAGCATGAGGATAATAGGCAGAATTAATGCCCAATAAATTAATGCCACGCAAAATAAATGGCATAACCGTCGTTTCTATTTTGATACCTCCAACCAAACCGATAACGGCAATATTTCCCTGTGGATTTACTGTACGCGTTAATCCGGACAAAAAATCTCCACCTACATTATCAATGGCACCGCCCCACATCCCCTTTTCTAAGGGCTTATTACTTTTTGCTATCGCATCAGGAGATAAAATTTTAGTCGCTCCCAAGGCATGCAAAAAATCTGTTTGTTGCGGTTTACTACTGATTGCAACTACTTCATAGCCAAGCCCCGATAATAAATCAATTGCATAGCTACCTACTCCCCCACTAGCACCACTGACCAGCATAGAACCCAATTCAGGCGTCTGTCCATTAAGCTGTAATTTATGAATAGCCAGGGCAGCAGAAAACCCAGCTGTACCAATTGCCATAACCTGAAATAAAGAAAGCCCATCAGGTATGGCTATCACCTTATCTGCCGGTACTCTGACAAATTCACTATAGCCACCATCTCTGGTTTCGGAAAGACCTTCACCACAAACAAATACCTGATCACCTGAGCTAAAGCGTTCATCAGTTGATGTTTCCACATAACCCGCCACATCAATTCCAGCC
>CAZNGU010000617.1:0-1734 GCA_964572325.1 uncultured Methylomarinum sp. | reverse complement strand
ATTTCTAAAGTCTGCTGTGTGGTTTTAAACTCACCGGCTACATAAATAGGAAACTGCGGTATATTAGATGACGTATTCATTGTTTTCCCCTATTAAATAATACAGGCTTTTTCAATTAATTCTTTAGTCAACACTTTTGCATTTTCAGAATAATCAACAGGACAGTCAATAATGTGAACGCCTGGGGTAGTTGTGCAATGGATTAACAAGGTTTTTAGCTGTTCTGTACTTTCAACCCGATGGCCATTAGCACCATAAGACTCGGCATATTTAACAAAATCCGGATTACCAAAATCCAGGCCGAAATCGGCAAAGCCCATGCCTTCCTGTTTCCATTTAATCATGCCATAGGCACTATCATTCAAGATTAGCACGGTAATATCCAGTTTTATTCGTACCGCTGTTTCAATCTCATGGCTATTCATCATAAAGCCACCATCACCACAAATGGCAATGACTTTACTGTTGGGGCGTACCATTTTTGCTGCCATAGCAGACGGTAAACCGGCTCCCATGGTCGCCAGTGCGTTATCTAAAAGAATAGTATTGGCCGATAATGCCCGATAATTTCTTGCAAACCATACTTTATAAACGCCATTATCCAGAGCAATAATATCTTCAGCCGCTAATACCTCACGAACATCGTTTACCAAACGCTGGGGCATAACAGGAAAGCTGTCTGCAGAGGAGTTTTCAGCTAGTTTTTCGTCTACAAAATGTTTGACTTTCATAAAATAGCTAAAGTCCCAAGAAGAGGACACTTTAAGTCGACTTGAAATTTGCCAAAGTGCATTAGCAATATCACCGACAACATCCAGCTGAGGAAAATAAATCTCATCAATTTCTGAGGCAACAAAATTAATATGGATAACTTTAAAGCCGCCCGGAGTCATAAAAAAAGGCGGTTTTTCCACTACATCATGTCCAATATTGATGATTAAATCAGCTTTGCTAATCGCGCAATGCAAATAATCATTATCGGATAGTGCTGCGGTACCCAGAAATAAAGAGTGGTCTTCAGGTATCACCCCTTTACCCATTTGGGTATTAAAGAAGGGAATGCCTGTTTTTTCAATGAGCTCAATTAATCGTTTTGAGATTAATTTACGATTGGCACCTGCACCCACCAAGATCAGAGGGCTTTTAGATGATTCTAAAAGCGCAATGGCTTGATCCACTGCTTTTTCATTGGCATCTGCTCTACGCACTGGATGACGGGGAATGGGTGAATTGCTGGTTTTTTCTGCCGCCACATCTTCCGGTAATTCAAGATGTACAGCTCCCGGGCGTTCTTCAACAGCCACCTTAAAGGCTTGGCGTATATTTGACGGGATGCGATCACCGGCAACTATTTGTTTGGTATATTTTGTTACGGGCTTCATCATGCCAACCATATCGACAATCTGAAAATGTCCCTGCTTACTGGAATGAATAGGTTTCTGCCCCGTTATCATACACATGGGCATAGCCCCTAATTGAGCATAGGCCGCAGGTGTAAAAAAATTAGTTGCACCGGGTCCAAGGGTAGATAAGCATACGCCGGGATGTCCTGTTAAGCGACCGATAGTCGCAGCCATGAAGCCAGCCGGTTGTTCGTGACGAGTCAGAATAAGCTTGATACTGGAATGTCGTAATGATTCAAGAAAATCAAGATTTTCCTCGCCCGGCACTCCAAAAATATACTCAACTCCTTCGTTTTCTAGACATTTTACGAATAAATCACTGGCTTTCATT
>CAZNGU010000616.1:0-1744 GCA_964572325.1 uncultured Methylomarinum sp. | reverse complement strand
TTCCTAAGGAACGGACAATATCGGCTTCAAAAGCGAAGTCCATGGTTAAATAAGGATTGTCCCATTCACCCAAAATGCCTAAGCGAATAAATTCTTCTTTCTGGATTTTTACCTGTTTAGCGGCATAAGCTCGGCATTCTTTACGAAAAACAGCGGGGGAAACTTTAACTCCAGCTTTACCTATTTTTTTCTCTACCATTAACTCAATAGGTAGACCATGACAATCCCAGCCGGGTACATAAGGCGCGTCAAAGCCATTGAGTGTTTTGGATTTAATAATGATATCTTTTAATACCTTATTAACAGCATGACCAATATGAATATCGCCATTGGCGTAAGGAGGGCCGTCATGCAAAATAAATTTGCTTTTACCTGCAAATTCTTCCCTGATTTTTTTGTACAGTTCAGCCTGGTTCCACTTTTTTAAGCGTTCCGGTTCGCGTTGAGCTAAATTTCCTTTCATAGGAAAAGCTGTTTTAGGTAAATTAAGTGTTTTTTTATAATCCATTGTTTGCTAGCGGGTTAAAATTTGTTTTGCAATAATAATGTCTTTTTCTATTTGTGCTTTCAGTTCTTCTATTGAACCAAAACGCACTTCATCTCTGATTTTCTGTTTAAAATGTACTTCTACATAGTGACCGTAAATTTCCCTATTAAAATTAAACAGATGTGTTTCTAATATCACCTTTTTTTCGGCATTAACTGTAGGTCTTGTGCCGACATTGGCAACGCCACTAATTACTTTATCATCAATCCCTGTCAGTGTGACAGCGTAAACCCCTGATATCGGGGTATTCTTTCTGAACATCTCGATATTAGCTGTGGGAAACCCAATGGTTCGCCCCTGTTTATTTCCATGTGCCACTCTACCGCATACTGAATAATCCCTTCCCAGCATTTGTTTAGCTGTAGCTAAGTCGCCAGAACCTAAGGCATCACGGATTAAAGTGCTACTTACGCGTTGACCTTCTGTAAGGTAGGAACGCGTGGCTTCAACTTTAAAGCCATACTGCAAGCCTTTCTTTTTAAGCATGGCAAAATTTCCGCATCGCGCCTTGCCAAAACGAAAATCATCTCCAATAACCAGGTGTTTTACATTGAGTTTACTAACTAATAAATCACTAATAAAATCTTCAGCATTATAATTTGCAATGGTCTGATTGAATTTAACAATTAACAGACTATCAATGGGCAGTGGGTCAAATTGAATCACTTTTTCGCGTAAGCGTGTTAAGCGCGAAGGTGCATTATCGCTCAGAAAAAACTCTAAAGGTTGTGGCTCAAATAGCATCAATATAACAGGTAAATGCATTGATTTACCCTGTTCTGCCAATTTTTCAATGACTTTCTGGTGCCCTGTATGGATTCCGTCAAAGTTGCCTATGCTTAAAACACAGCCTTCTTTTAATGGTTCCAGATGGGTTAGCCCCCTGATTATATGCATTGAGCAAATATAATATAAAAGCTAATATTCTATCATTATCCTTGGTTTGCAACTTATTTAAACCCGAAAAATCAGCTGATTACTTTATTTTTACATAAAGTACTGAATATAGGTAAATAAAATACGGTGGACTGGGTGGAATCGGCAACATTTTTGACTTAAGAAAAACTCATTGCTGAGGGATTAATGCAACAATATTAGGTAAAACAGGGGGCTTGGTAGCAGGGTCTTGTGGCCATTATGTATTTTTCTATGCCTCACGGTTTTTTAATATAACCGCTTCAACACGCTCTAGATCCT
>CAZNGU010000615.1:0-1760 GCA_964572325.1 uncultured Methylomarinum sp. | reverse complement strand
GGTTCTATTGTTAAAAAATCGTCGAGCACCATAACATCTCCCACCTGCATTGCCAAATGAAAGCGGCTGTCAGGAATTTGATACCACTTTTCTGTTTTACTCAAGGTGCTGGGCTTACAGCTGAGAAAAACAGGAATTACTCTAGCCTTGGCCTGTAATGCAATATGCGCAGCACTGCGTTGAAACTTATATTTAGTGTTAGATAGGCTGCGAGTACCTTCTGGAAAAATAATGATGATACCTCCTGCTTTTAACCAGGAAACACAATCCTGAATCATCTTTTCAGGATTGTCATTGCTGATATAAGCAGCATTTATAACAGGCCCTTTGGTAAAAGGATTATGCCATAATTTTTCCTTAACTATACATTTTGCTTGCGGTATTCTGCTGATTAGAAAGACAATATCAATTAGGGTCGGGTGATTAGCTATAATTAAATGCCCTGGCCTGTTCAGCTTTTCCAGGCCATTAATTTGATAAGTCATAATGCCCGTCTTATGCATCAGACCAATAAAAAAATAAAAACTGTAATGCACAGATTTTTGCGCACGTTGTGTTTTTTGCTGTTGACTGCCGGGAATAAAAGAGAGCAAGGGAAACACAAAAAGCCAAAATAAAACCCCGCCCAAGCCAAAAACACTATAACTAAACCCAGTGGCAAATAGTCGCCAATAATAATTCATATTTTTTCCCAGCACCAGCTGTGTCTGGGGGAACATAATTGTAGTCTTTGACTCTTATCGCTTAGGAATTGTATTAATAAGGGGATTTGAACGGCTTGCTCAACACCATCTCCTTGCTCAATGCTATAACACATTCGCAATGGCATTCCAGCGCCCTTTTTTGTTATTCTTAAGGCCAGCGCACAAGTATTCTCTGTTGATAAATTAAAAGGGGCAGAGGGATAAAAAGCAACTAAGGGTTCGTCATAAAAAACAAGTAATACCTGGCTCTCGCCTTCTTCCAATAAGCCGAGAGCCTCTATAAATGCGGCAGCAATACCTTCTTCTCCAGGAGCAACTACACTACTTTGTAATTTGTTGTTATAAGCGATGGAAAATAATCCGGCGATAGCATTATGCACGGATAAACTAAATGCAGTCGGTGAAATTTCTTCTCCTGCTTCAATCATTTCCATCATGGCAAAAGATTTAGCCAGTTCACCATGGCTAGAGCTAAAAACAACAGGCATTGGCTGGTTTTCAGCAATACATTGATTAGCGGCACAAAAAACAGTTTTGGCTAAAGGCGTTAAACGGCGTTTTAGCATTTTGGGGACACTGGAAAGTAAGGCCTTGTCACAATAAGGCGCTTCATTTTTATCCCCTTGCAATGGCGGCCAGGTATTCCATTGGCTAACTATAAAATCGTGATGCATACGTTATCAATTCACAGTTTTTCAATGCCCTTATTCGCCAGCAAATCAGCCAGATCATTGCCTTTATTACCGGAATGACCCTTCACCCAAACCCAGTCAATCTTGTGCTTTTGTATCGCAGAATCCAGACGGCGCCATAAATCTTCATTCTTTACTGGTTTTTTTGCGGCGGTTTTCCAGTCCCTTTTTTTCCAGTTATCTATCCACTCCGTAATGCCTTGCAAAACATATTTTGAATCCGTATGTAGCAAAACCACACTGGGTTTCTTTAAGGTTTCTAACGCCGTAATTGCAGCCATTAGTTCCATACGGTTATTGGTAGTGTTTTTTTCCCCACCACAAAGTTCTTTTTTATTTTCTTTATATTGCATAAAAACCCCCC
>CAZNGU010000614.1:0-1762 GCA_964572325.1 uncultured Methylomarinum sp. | reverse complement strand
AGCATATACGGTTCAGGTAATAAAGGCGGGTTTAAAAAATACGGTATTTTTAAGAGCGAGGAGTCGATAATCAGAGATGTATGGGAGCATACAGGGCTTGAGGAAGGTGTTCGGCACCCATTAGCATACGTAATGGAAGCCTGTGATGATATTGCATACTCAATTATTGATGCCGAAGATACAGTAAAAAAAGGGTATGCCTCTTTTTACGATTTGATGGACTATTTGGAAACCCATGGTAATGGGGATAAAGTTATAAAAGATGTAATAGAGGCTTCAAGAAAGAAAAATAGCGATTTCAAGAAGGTATCACTTAGTTCACATGAGCTTGATGATATATCCATGCAAATGTTCAGGGTTAAAGCAATAACTGTAATGGTTCAGGAAGCAACAAAGTCTTTTGTAGAAAATATTGGTAAAATGATGGATGGTTCTATTGAATCCGGTTTTGAGCTGATAAAGAATTCGAAATGTGCCAAATTATGTAAAACCACAAAAGACTTTGATTATCGTTATGGGTTTCAGCACAAGGATGTTTTGCAACTGGAACTGAAAGGTAACAATTACATAAAAAGTATAATGACTATGTTGTGGAAGGCAATTTCTAAGGATGGAGAACATAAGGATAACCCATTTGAACGGTTTGCTTTTGGAGGGATCTCTGAAAATTATCGAAGAGTTTTTGAGGATACTGATAAATCAGATTACGCAAAATTTCAGTTGCTATGTGATACGGTATCAGGAATGACCGAAAAACACTTAATTAAAAAACATGATGAATTAAAGTCTCTCGAAAATGAAAATGCCTAAGCTACAACCAGTAAAATCTATTGCTAATTTAAGAGATAGAATTGATCGACTGTTTAATGCATCAGTCATAAATACAAATAATCCACGCCAGTTTTTATTAGACTTGCCTGATGTACCTAATAAAGAGTTAGAACTTAGTTATCCAAGTAAGAATATAGCTGAGTTCCTGGACTTCATTACAGATGCAATGCCTGGTGGTGATGTATATTTGTTTGGTGGCATAATTCGAGATTTAGCATTACTTGGACGAAAAGGGTTTAACTCTGATATTGATTTGGTGGTGGAAGGATGCTGGTCTCATTTTGTTTCTTATCTCGAGTCTTTAAATGCGCAGAAGAATAAATTTGGTGGTTATAGGCTTATGATTGGTAAGTGGCCAGTAGATATTTGGAATGCTGAAGAAACATGGGCAATAAAAAAAGGATTAATTGCATATAATGGGATCGCATCGTTAACAGATACAACAGTGCTTAACTGGGATGCGATTTTGATGAATTGGAGGACTCGAAATTTTATTTACCGTAAAAATTACATTGAAGATGTAAAATCAAGGATGTTGTATATTGTACTAGAAGAGAACCCCAATCCTCTTGGGATGGTTGTTCGTGTTTTTAGGCATTTGTGTTTAAAGGATGCAAGAAAGATTTCAGTCTCGGCTGCTCAGTATCTTGCAAAATCCTCAAAAATATACAGTTATAATGAAATTAAAAATTGCGAAATTAGTAGTTATAGAAATTCTATTATTGATAAACCCGTATATAAATTTTTTAAACAAATTGATGTTTCAGAGAATCAAAACATTCAAGATCAATTTAGTATCGCAAGCAGTATCGTTAAAAGAGAGCTTGGTCTTCGTTGAATCATTTATAACACGTTGTAAGGCAGCCACTGAAAGAACTTGATGATGAGTTTTCTCGAAGTACGCGACTCCAGACGCAATATTCATGGGTCG
>CAZNGU010000613.1:0-1763 GCA_964572325.1 uncultured Methylomarinum sp. | reverse complement strand
CTAAGAATAAAAGAACAATGCCTGAGAAAATGGAGATAAAAAAATATGATCCTGTTGCTCGCAAGCACGTAATCTATAAAGAAGCAAAGATCAAATAATGATTTTTACTTTACCGGATTTATAGAATAAATCCGGTAAAGTAAGTTTTATTTCGTACACATTTCTTAATCAGGTTTATGCTTTGCTGTTTTCAATGCGTCCAAAGCTGATTTTAATTTTTTTGTTTGCTGGAATAATAGTCGGTATTTTTCTTCCAGATTCTTTTTTTCCTTCGTCAGGCTTTGAATAGTTAGTTTTAGCTGTTCAATTTCATCCTTTTCAGTATTCTGCCTTTTGGCCTGAGTAGCTTCTTTTGCTGGTGTTTCTATTGAATTATTGATAGGATTTTCTGGTTCATTTTCTTCTTCAAACACATCTACAGTAATTGCTTCAATGGCATCATCTATGTTAATTTGTGATTCATTTTCTTCGGGCTTATCTATTGCTTTCTGAATCCCATTTGCTACTACAAAGGTATTGAACTGCTGTTTTAGCAATATAAATGCTGCTGCTGAACTGTTTTTTCCGTTTCTACAAATGACAAGGACAGGCTTGGACTTATCTAAAATTTTAAGTTGCTGGCGTAATGAAGAAAAGGGAATGTTTACACTCTTGGGTAAATGATGTTTTTTATATTCATCAGGCCTCCGTACGTCTAATAAAATGGCACCTTCTGCCAGCTTATCATTAATTTGATCGTGCTCGATAAACTTAAGAGTAGGTTCTTTTATTAATGGAATAAACTTATCTTTATGTAAGCGGAGTAAGGTCATTTTGCTGAGGGCAGTAATGCTTACATTTCTAGGTTCATCAGATAATAAAGAGTCTTCACCAAAAGTGTCCTGGCTCTGTAATTCGGCCAGTTTTATGCCTTTTGATGTAGCCGTCGGTTCTCGAGTTAACAGGCATTTGCCTTTTTTAATAATATAATAGAAGTCGCCTGGCTCTCCCTGCTTAATAATAAGCGCTCCTTTTTCAAAAGAGACTTCTTCAAGTCCCATCATTATTTGTTGCAGGTTTGAAGGCGGTAATGTGTTAAAAATAGGAGATTGTAATAATGTTGACAGCCAGTCGTCATTATTTTCTTCAGAATCATCAACTACCATATAGCTGGTCTCCTCGTCATTAGAAACATTGGCAAGTGCAGTAATATCATCAAGCTTCACGCGTAAAAATCGTATAGTAGTATTGGTAAGAGCATCAATTTTTCGGGGTATCTGATGAGCGAGTGCAAAGCGAGAGGATCGGCTGCCTGATTCGATAGTCTCAACTTTTAGCTTGTCAGATTTGAGTGTGATTGAACCTTCTATTAAATAAATTAAGTTATTTGCAGTATCGTTTTTAGTAAATAATAAAGTATTTTTTTCAGCTGTTTCAATTGTAATTTTATGACAAAGAGACTCAAACTGGTCAACAGCCATAGTTGATAACGGAATCAATTGGCGAATAAGCTGACTGTCTTTTGAATGAATATCTACGGGCATTAAAATAAAAGCTGTCTGAAAACTAATAGGTTATCCATTATAAATACTGTGTTAGCAAGATAATTACAAGGTAATACTCTTTTTTTATTTGTTTTTTATTAAAACTGACCCATTATATACAGGAGTCAAGATAAATGATGAGAGTTTTAAAACACTTTTTACTGCTTGTGGTCTATGATTTTAATCTATACTTCGCGCGGTCACGGATGCGGATTTCTAACGACTGAGTTTTTGCCGATA
>CAZNGU010000612.1:0-1767 GCA_964572325.1 uncultured Methylomarinum sp. | reverse complement strand
GCATGTGATTAATCCTTTAATCCATGAACATCAGGCTGAACTACTTACACAGTTAGGTAATGACTGATATCCAGACGGCATTATCAACAGCGACTGAGTTATTGGCCGGTTCTTCTGATTCAGCATTGCTGGATGCAGAAGTCCTGCTCTGCCATGTTCTAAATAAAGCCCGCTCACATCTTAGAGCCTGGCCAGAAAAACAATTAAAGACTCAAGACTATAATCATTATTTTCAGCTACTCAAGCAACGCCAACAAGGCTTACCCATTGCCTATATCACAGGCAAAAAAGAATTCTGGTCGCGCGACTTCAAAGTCAGCCCCGATGTTCTAATACCCAGGCCCGATACGGAAATATTGATTGAACTCAGTCTTAAGCAAATTTCTGACAACCCCAAAGCGCACTTAATTGATTTAGGCACAGGCACCGGTGCTATAGCCATTACGTTGGCAGCAGAACGACCTGACACAAAAATTATTGCAACCGACTTTAGCGACAAGGCTCTGAATATAGCCAAAGAAAACACCAACGCCCATCAAATCAAAAACATTCAATTCATAAAATCAAACTGGTTTGATGAAATTACATCGTGTAATTTTGATTTAGTCATTAGCAACCCACCATACATTGCGCATAACGACCCTCACTTATCGCAAGGTGATATTCGTTTTGAGCCTGATAGCGCATTAATTGCCAAAGACCAGGGACTTGAAGACATTAAAAAAATAAGTGATCATGCACGCAATTATCTAAAACATGGAGGTACACTACTGATCGAACATGGCTATGACCAACAGAAAGCTGTTCAAGCGATTTTTAATTCATTCGCATATAGCAACATCACGACACATACCGACCTTTCTGGCAACCCCAGAGTAACCACAGGCCAATGGAATCGAGTATGACTAAAAGTGAAGTAACACTGGCAAACGAGAGTAGAACTTATTTAGCGTGGCTTATAGCCATGAAGTACATGAAGGGTAGATCAAAAGCAGTAATGTCTCTTATTCAGGATCTTCATGTCCTTCATGGTGAAAATACCACTGTATTATTTCTACTTCACTTCTAATTGCACCCTATGGAATCAGTAATGAAGACAACAGAAATTCAATTATCCAGAAAAATCACCACCCAGTTATTACATCTGGCACAAATATCCCCTGATCAGGAGATATGTGGCTTAATTGGTTCTAGTAACGGTATTGCCAGCACCTGTTATCCAGTCAAAAATGCGGATGAAAAGCCTGAAATTCGCTTTGAACTAGATACAAAACAGCAAATTAATGCCATGGCGTCTATGCGTGAAAAAAATGAAGATCTATTTGCCATTTATCATTCTCATCCAACGACACCCGCCATACCTTCCGCAACCGATATAAGACTTGCCACCTATCCAGATGCTGTTTTTTTAATTATTTCGCTCAATACTAAAGGTGTACTAGAAATCCGTGGTTTTAAAATCAACCCGAAATCTGCCGACCCCGTTGAAGAGCTTACTCTCAGTTTATCCTCTGAATAAAGACCTCCCTTAAACCTGGAAGAATCAGTTGCCCACGGCTTCTAACACAAGCGTTTGATTACATAGCACTTCACAAACAAATACTCCCGCATGACCTGCACCAAAACGCTGTGAAGCCAATATCTTTCGCTATAATTACACGTTCAAGTGATTTTTTCAGGTTAAACCATGCGAACCATGTTCAAAGTTTTCAGAATCATAATCCTACTGACAGTTTTTGCTACCTTAGCTTTTTACACAAAAACCCA
>CAZNGU010000611.1:0-1772 GCA_964572325.1 uncultured Methylomarinum sp. | reverse complement strand
CCATGGCAAACTTAAGATATATCTCAATATATAACTTGGCCATTATATTCTTATTTTGTAACTATTCAGTGTGTATCTACATCCTTTGCTGAATTTCGGTGAGTAGTTAGCTTATTTTATTCATTATGCAAATTTTTTTTAGACAAAGCAAAGAGATTTGCTGATTTAATCGTACTTATTTTAAAAAAATTGCGCAATTTTGTTTTGATTGCTGTGGGTGTGGCGATTGCAGCACTAACTAATCTGGTAATGGGTAATAGGCAGTCCTAGTGGTTCTATAGCAGAAATAATGCCGGATGGGACTGTGCATATGATTGATGTGCATTAGTGCAGTATTAAGATTGTTGGGTAATACAAAGCTCAGCCAGTGTCGGGGAAACCCAGCTTTGCTCTTTATTTCGAGTCAGTTTAAGTTGAACAGCATAACAGCCATCTTTAAGTGCTTTAGTATTTTGGATTGCAAACCAGTCTGTCTGGGTAAAGCCATAGTAATCAAAGACTCTTTTTGTACTTGGGCGAATTTTACTGCTTAGCATTTTTGATACCGGTTTGTGTTTAAGCAAAACTTCTACATCTGTTGGCTTTTTACGGCCCTTGTAAAACATGATGGTGCCAGAAATTTCAATTAGGCTATTGTTTTCAGTGGATAAAGTGACGGTTGGGAGAACCTCTCCAATTTCAGGCAGTTTGCTATTATTAATTTTATTAATTCGATAAAGCCGGTTGCCATTGCTATCTTGGTAATAATTGTCTACCCAATATATAAATACAGACGGGCTATGTTTGATTTTATTATTATCCAGCCAAAGACGATAATTTTTGAGAAATAGTTTTCCTGTGCTGTCACTTTTTATGACCAGATAGTACCATGAGAATTGTTTTTTAATTTCATCCAGGCTGAGTTTTCCGTCTAGTAACAGCACAATGATGCTGGCCAAACTAGACCTGTCAGCTCCTCCATTACAATGAAATAAGATGGGCTTTTGCTCTTCCTGATAAATATCAATAATCCTTTTAATCCGGTTGACACGATTCAATTTACTACTGGCTAACTTGATGTCTAAATGTTTTACCTTTAACGACGAGGTCACTTGCTTTTCTTTAATATACCAATCTTTGGAGGGGTTTGGGCCGCGTAAATTAACAACAGTTGCAATTTGATATTCGTTTATTTTGCGAGTTAATGCATCAGCACTTAACTGAGCGCTGCGAAACACTTTGTTTTCTAAAACGATATGAAAATTGGTTTGCGTATATTGATAAAAGAGCCAGGCAATAATAAGGAATATGCTAGTAAAAATGAAGAGTATTTTGTACTTTTTCAACATGCTTTTTTAGTTGTGTCGAGCTGCCTTACTAGGTGAAAATAAATTTAACATCATGCTATAATCCAAAAAAAGAAAATAAAGCAGAGAGAGCAAATCATGATAAAGCAATTTTTAAATTTCCGGATTTCACCAAATCTTGTATTGAGTTTGATTCTAACAGGATTTTTTCTCATTGCTTGTGATAATAATGGTAAAAGCCCAAAGAGCAGTTTCACCATTCAACAAAAAGTACAAAAATATGCAAAAGATACAGTAATTAAAGGGAAGGTCAGTAATAAAAAAGGAACGATACTGTCTGGGGAAATCAAGGTTGTTGACAGTAAAGGTGCTGTTATTGTGGTGGAACAATTAAAAAATGATTACCACTATTCTGTGACAATTCCGGCAGGGACGATATAACCGATTGTATTAAATTTTTACCCTGTTAGAATCAAACACAATACA
>CAZNGU010000610.1:0-1775 GCA_964572325.1 uncultured Methylomarinum sp. | reverse complement strand
TTTTGGCCAGGCATTATCAGATCGGAGATGAAATCTATTTTTTTGGCTTTAGCCGAGGTGCCGCGACAGCACGTGCCACCATTGGTTTTATTGACACATGTGGTTTAGTGGATCTGGCTAAATACCCCGAGGTAATTGATGACCCCAAGGCAATGGATGATTTAATTAAGGATATATTCAAATTATATGAGGGACGGAAGAAAAACCCTAAAGCAGCTGAGACATTCAAAAATAATAGCACTTTTCATCACTCTGAATATGCAGCTGATGGATGTTTGCAAATTAAATTTTTGGGGGTCTGGGATACCGTCTCTGCTTTGGGGTTTCCTAAAGATGGATCGTGGTTGATCGAAAAGTTTTTTGAACAAGTTGATATTTTAAGCGATTCTTTACCCTTTTGTGCTCATAATTTCTATAACTACCGGGTCAATAAGCAATTAGAATATGCTTATCAGGCATTGGCTATTGATGATGAAAGAGCCACTTTTAAGCCCAGAATCTGGAAAGACAGTCGTGCTAATACTAGTGAACAGGTCTGGTTTTCTGGCGTGCATTCCAATGTTGGTGGCGGTTATCCTCGTTCAGGTATGTCTAATGTGGCATTACAATGGATGATGTTTAAAGCACTGGAATCCGGTTTAGTATTTCAGCAGGATGTTTTTGAACAAGTATCCGCGCAAGCCAACGAATTGGGTCGATTATATGATTCGCGCAGTGGCTTTGGAGCTTATTACCGCTATCAGCCAAGAGATATTGCTAGGTTAAACGCTGAAATTGATGCTGATAAAGTAAAAATCCATGAGACTGTTTTTCATCGCATAGATCATGCCATTGCATCTTATGCTCCGGGGAATATACCGGAAGACTTTGCTATTGTTTCTACAGAAAAACCTTCAGCTACCCGGGAAAAGGAAATAAATGCACGCTTAAAACGCATAAAAAAGGGCAATTCGGAGCGGATAAATGTACTGGAACAAGCAAAGAAGTTTATTGCTTTGCGTAAAAGTCTGTACAGGGTTATGGTTGAGTCAACTTTGGCATTATTCGTCATAGCTGCAATACTAAATCCTGTGCTTATACCCGCTGATGCGTCGGACTTAACCCTAGTGCTTTCAAAAGTAATGAATTTTATTTTGCCTGGTTTTTTTAGTAATCTGGTAAATTATTTGTCTCTACATCCTTTTTATCTGTTTTTATTGCTCTGCTATTTGGGCTTTTTATTTTATTTACGCGGTTGTTTCCATAATGAAACGGCTAAATTACATGCTAAAGCTGGTGAACATTTGAAATAAGAAGCTGCTGCATAAATTGAATAGCTATACCTGTATTTCACTTCATTGCATACAGGCTACAAAGAATTGGTTTTTGCAAACCAATTCTTAACTTAATGGCAGTGGCATCACAAGCTACAAAACAATTTCTGCGGGTGTGGCTTCAATATAATGTCTCCTGTAAAAAGGCTTATAAATATTAAGTTATGACAATTAGCGTAGGATGTGCTGAGGAACGAAGCGCATCTTATCAACACCATTGATGCGCTTCCTCTCGTCAGCACATCCTACATTATTTTAAAGCCACACCAATTTCTGCGGCGTAGAAGCTGGACAAAACAGTATCTCTGGCAATATGAGAATTAATAAATAGTTGCTGCACCAGGTGTAATTATTGAAAGAATATCAAATGCTTGCATATGAGATTCAGTAATACAATAATCCATTTTATTGGGTGATATTTTTAAATAGTCAATGACACCTTGCTGGAAGTGAGGTTCAAGT
>CAZNGU010000609.1:0-1782 GCA_964572325.1 uncultured Methylomarinum sp. | reverse complement strand
GCATTGGGTATAGTGTGAATATTAAACCTGAAATGTTTGCTGGGTTGAAACCAGATGACATAGGGTATTTTTGTGAATGGGGGGTTGGCAACGATACCTCTCCGAAATGGCAAGAAAAATTAGCGGCGTTGCATTTCTCGTATCGTTGGCCTGTGTTTGATAGGGTGTTGCATAAAATATTTAATAAATTGGGGCTTGATTTGGCTAACATCCCCTTTGGCTACGTACAATATTTTGATAAAGAGGCGCGTAAATCTGTATATAAATCAGGTTTTCCTTTTCCAACCTTATTTTCTGAAATGGAGATTGTCACCATTTTAGCAGACGGTATGGATAGAAGGAATGGTTCAAGAGATGCTCAAGCATATCAACTTGCGCTAGAAAAAATAGCGGAAGCAAAAAATATGTATATTTCATTTTTAGCAATGGATGAAGGTGGTCACATTTATGTGGTAGGGTCATCAGACTATGATCGAACGTTAGCAGAGCTTGATGGATGGATAGAAAATTTGGTTACTCAATTTGAGGAGGCTAATCCTGGGGGCAATGTCATTATTTTTTCTGACCACGGTATGGTGAATGTTGATCATGGGGTGAAGCTGAATTTTGAACAACATTTAGGGTTGTCAAACCCACAAACTTATTTGTATTTTATTGATTCTGCTACGGTACGCATTTGGATTTATAAAGATGAATTGAAGCTAAAGATAGAAAAGTTTTTGAACGATTTGGGGTGTGGGACAATTCTTTCTCAGGAACAGAGGGTTAAATGGGGAGCTACTGAAAAATATTGTGGCGATATTATTTTTGTTTTAAATGAGGGGTATGTATTTGCGCCAAGCTTTTTCGGGTTAAAAAAGGCGGCTGCTATGCACGGTTATTTGCCTGATCTGGAAAACCAGCAGGCAATTTTCTTAGCTAAAGGTGACGGTATTACATCGGTAAATTTTGATCGGGTTAGCAACACGCAACACCTTTACGCCTATCTATTGGAACTGGGGCGTTGTTAATGGTGGGTCT
Source organism: uncultured Methylomarinum sp. (assembly GCA_964572325.1). Lineage (GTDB taxonomy): Bacteria > Pseudomonadota > Gammaproteobacteria > Methylococcales > Methylomonadaceae > QPIN01. The sequence goes on along the minus strand of CAZNGU010000609.1, from coordinate 762 downwards.
CTGAATGATGAAATTCTTGATGTAAACGGCCGTTATCCACCCCTGAAGCGATTTCAAATTCCATTTGCCCTTCTGCTACACCTCATGTATGATCCCGCCCGATTTGCACACTTTGAGGAGATGATTTGTGGAAGAAGAGATTGATTTACGGCCGTATATTTTAGCCTTAATAAAAAATTGGAAATGGATGATAGGTACATCTATTGTAATGGCAATAATTGCCTTTACAGTAAATACAGTTGCCATTTCATCTTCCTATTCAGCCACAGCCATTGTGGCCGTCATTGCATCCACAGATGCTATTGAACTAGATTCAGGCATTGTTGCAGCAGGCGGAAAACAGCCACTGTCTGCATTTCCTGATTTGGCCTTAAGCGACGAAGTGTTAAATAATCTTTTGAGTGAACTTTCTTTACAAGAGTCGATTTCTATTGCCAAACTTCGCCAGAAACTGGATGCAGAATCAGGAAAAGATACGTCACTAATCGTTTTAACAACCACTTTTGCAGACCCAGAAATGGCGGCACAGGTAGCCAACGCTTGGGCCGACTCATTTGTCAGTTGGGCTAATCGTTTATATGTAGGTCAAAGTGAAGAGCGCGTTCTTTTTTTTGAAGAACAGCTCCTTGCATCTGGGCAAGAATTATTGAGTGCAGAAACATCATTAGAAGAGTTTCAAGCCATTAATCAAACCCAAATTATTAGCAACACCCTTACCGTGTATCAACAGCGACACATCGATTTTTTATTACAACAAGAACG
>CAZNGU010000608.1:0-1787 GCA_964572325.1 uncultured Methylomarinum sp. | reverse complement strand
TAAGTAGTATAAATAGGATGCGCTTCCTGTTTTTAGCTCATCCTATGAGTTTTACCTCAAACTTAATGGCAGTTGCTGGTACGTAAACTTTTGTCAAAGTAAAGATGACAACAAAGTACTTGCTCTGTTCTTATCGTCTACCACATATTTTATCGTAACAATCCAAAGAGTTGATTTGTCTCCAGCCGTTGTTATGGAGACAAATTCAAGTATCATTTAAAAAATTATGAATAATAAATACAAAATCGATTTAAGCTTAATGCCTACAACCCTGGATTTATGGCATGTTTATTTGCTTAGTGCAGTATTAGTTTTAGCATTGGTCTTAATCATTGTTCTACTTACCGTAATGCTAAGGGGAGCAGGAAAATCAAAACAATTAACAAATGAACCTGCTAAACCAGAGATTAAAGTTGTAGAAAAAATTGTTGAAGTAGAAAAAATTGTACAAGCACCTGCCCCCAAACCAGTGGTGCTTAAAGAAGCAACAGCTGATGCGGCTTTACAATTATTAGGATTATTACAAAAAGAGGCACGCTTTATAGATTTTATAAAAGAAGATATCAGTACTTATGCTGATGCTGATATTGGCATTGCCGCTCGTGTTGTCCATGAAGGCTGTAATAAAGTCATCAATGAATATTTTAGTTTGGATACTCTGAGAACAGAGCAGGAAGGCAGTAAAATCACCCTGGAAAAAGGCTTTAATGCATCAGAAGTGCGCCTGACCGGAAACATTGTGGGTGAAGCACCCTTTACCGGCACATTAATCCATAAAGGTTGGCAGGTCAGTGATATTCGTTTACCTAAATTAACGCAAGGGCATAATGCAAAAATTATAGCAGCAACAGAGGTTGAACTATGAGTGGATTGTTTGGACATGTGGATCAACATGATTCTAATGCTGAACCCGCTACAGAGGCGGAAAACAATGAGCAGAAAACAGCTGATTTTGGAGATGAAAAACAAGTGGAAACAGCCGAGTCTATTGAATCCGATCAGCAAGCTCAAGGAGCAAAGTTTTCAGTGGGTATAGATTTAGGCACCACGCATTGTGTGCTCTCTTATGCTGATTTGGCACAAGAGGAAGATGCAATCGAGCAGCAAGTGATGGATATTCCACAGTTATCCTCTCCAGGGCAAGTGGAAAACAAAAAACAATTACCCTCATTTTTGTATTTAGCGCATGATGTTGAAATCGCAGAAGGTTCAACCGCATTGCCCTGGTGCGAAAAAGCCGAGTATTTAGTAGGTGATATTGCAAGGAATTTGGGCAGTAAAACGCCCATTCGGCTGGTTGCTAGTGCCAAGAGCTGGCTATGCCATGCCGGTGTAGATTGTAAAGCGGCTATTTTGCCTGCAGAAGCGCCGGAAGATGTGGCTAGAGTTTCACCTTTTCAGGCGACTCAGGCCTATTTACAGCATTTAAAAGATGCCTGGGAAAACCAAAACCCTGATGCACCGTTGGCGGATCAGGATTTAATTATTACAGTCCCTGCTTCATTTGATCCGGCTGCCAGAGAATTAACAGTAGAGGCGGCACGGTCTGTCGGACTTGAACAGGCGCAATTATTAGAGGAACCGCAGGCAGCGTTATACAGCTGGATAGATAATAGTCAGGGGGATTGGCGGCAGCATGTAAAAGCGGGTGATGTGATTCTGGTGATTGATGTGGGTGGTGGTACTACCGATTTATCATTGATTGCAGTGACAGATCAAAATGGAAATCTGGAATTAACCCGCATAGCTGTGGGGGATCATATTCTTCTGGGTGGTGATAATATGGA
>CAZNGU010000607.1:0-1792 GCA_964572325.1 uncultured Methylomarinum sp. | reverse complement strand
ATTGAGCCAGTAAAGGCAAAAGAAATAATGGAAAATAGCTCTGTATTTGTTATTGATGTTAGAGAGGAAGACGAATTTAAAGCGGGGCACATTGAAAATGCAATTTTGATACCTCGGGGACAACTTGAATTCAAAATAGCAGAGCAGGCAGAGCTTGGCGATAAATCAGCGGCAATTATAGTTTATTGCGGTAGTGGTTTTCGGGCTGCATTAGCGGCTAACACGCTACTGAATATGGGATATACCAATGTATTGTCTATTGCCGGGGGGTACAAGGCTTGGAAACAACAAGTTTAAGATGTATTATACTTAGCTGACTTCCAAGGTATTGGAGAAAATAGGAGATCAGCGGGTAATTTTAAGATAACTCCGCTTTTATAAAATCAAACGGAAAGAATTAAAACTATACTATAAAAAGTGAGAGAAAAATGTCTGAACAACACCATTCTGTAGTCATCGTTGGCGGCGGCGCTGCTGGCGTATCGACAGCAAATAATATGCATCGTAAAAATGCATCGATTGATATTGCTTTAATTGAGCCGTCCGAAAAGCATTATTATCAGCCAGGTTTCACCATTATTGGTGGGGGTGCTTATACCTTAAAAAAAGCGACTAGAAATCAAGCAGATATTATTAACCCTGCAATAAACTGGATTAAGGATTATTGTGAGAGTTTTCAGCCTGATGAGAATAAGATTACCTTAAAATCAGGGGATATCATTAGTTATGATTACTTAGTGGTTTGTCCTGGTTTACAGTTGGATTTTAATAAAATCGATGGCTTGGAAGAAACCTTGGGCAAGAATGGTGTTTGCAGTAATTATTCTGTGGATGTTGTTGAATACACTTGGGAAACTTTGCAAAAAATTGAGTCAGGTAATGTTTTGTTTACACAACCTCCCATGCCTATTAAATGTGCGGGTGCACCACAAAAGATCATGTATTTGGCAGCTGACCGTTTTCGTAAGAAAGGTATTGCAGACAAGGTTAATGTTGAATTTTTTAATGCCGGCCCTGGCATGTTTGGAGTTCCATTTTTTGCCAAAGCATTAAGCAAAGTCATTGCTGATTATGGTATCACCACAAATTTTGGTCACAATCTGGTAGCTATTGATGGTGCTGCTAAAACAGCAACATTTGAAACTTCTGATGCAGACGGCAACAAATCAACTGTTACTAAAGAATTTGACATGATTCATGTAACACCGCCGCAAAGTGCTCCAGATTTCATTAAAAGCTGCCCTTTAGCCAATGAAGGTGGCTGGGTTGATGTAAACCAATTCACCTTGCAACATAATAAATTCAGTAATGTATTTGGATTAGGTGATGTGGCCTCTACACCCAATGCAAAAACAGCCGCAGCAGTGAGAAAACAAGTGCCCGTGGTTGTTGATAATATTTTCAAGCTAATGGATAGTAAAGACCTGGTTGAAGGTTATGATGGCTATGGTTCATGTCCACTCACCACATCATTAAGTACCGTGATGCTGGCTGAATTTTCTTATGGTGGAAAAGTAACCCCTTCATTTCCTTTTCTGGATCCAAGAACCAATAGCCGTTTATGGTGGCTGGGTAAATTAATTGGCTTCCCATGGTTATATTGGCAAATAATGATAAAAGGTATTCGTTTTGATATTCCACATAAAGCTTCTTATGTAGAGAAATTGACAAAAGAAGATACCTAGGAGAGGAGCCTGCCACCGTTGTATTAACGGATCCCCCCTCCTCTCCCTTTGGAAAAGGCTTAGGAACGAGAATTTAATAATATACGAAAGTTTGACGCAGGATTTTG
>CAZNGU010000606.1:0-1804 GCA_964572325.1 uncultured Methylomarinum sp. | reverse complement strand
ATATAATTTGTGTGGATGATTTTCCGGCTCAGCAATATGCTTCTGACATATTGTCATCCTGCACATACATAAAGCCGGAAACGTCTGCTTATATCATTTTTACTTCGGGCTCCACCGGAACACCCAAAGGTGTAGTGATAGACCATCAAGCCTTATCACTACGCATTAATTGGCTGCAATCTCTTTTTAATCTCAAAGAAAATGATCGCATGGGGCAAAGTATCCCCTATAATTTTGATCCATCACTTATAGAAATATTCTTGTCTTTAACTCAAGGTTGCTGTCTTGTTTTAATCCCCGAAAATGATTATACAGTCGAACAGTTTGCGCCCTATATCATCGAAAAAAAACTAACTGCGCTAGCAATGGTTCCATCTTCAATACGCATGTTATTGCAGGGGTTAAAATACAAGCAAAAAATAGATTTACGTATTGCCTGTTGTGGAGGTGAGCGTTTAGAACCGAGTTTAGCCAAGCAGTTTCAGAAACAAACGCAAGCTCAGTTATACAATGTTTATGGCCCGACTGAGGCTACAATTATTGCCAGTGCTTGGGAATACAGTGAATCTTTTGCAGATAAAAACCTGCCCATTGGAAAACCTGCTGATAATACCCAAATTTATATTACCGACAAACACCTGAATATTCTGCCTGTTAATGAAGTAGGAGAAATTGTAATTACCGGAAATACTTTGGCTAAAGGCTATATTAATCAGCCATTATTGACACAAAATGCCTTTCCTATTTGGTCAGTAAACCAAGCACCTCTATATAAAACGGGAGATTGTGGTTATCTAGGGCATGATGGGCTACTTTATTTTTCAGGGAGGCTGGATAGACAGGTTAAAATTAATGGCTACCGTATAGAGTTGGGTGAGATAGAGTCTGTTTTACAGCAACATGGTCGTGTTATCTTGGCTGCGGCTATCGTTTATGATGTGGGGGGGCAAAAAATTATTATTGCCTATATTGAAACCCGGGTAAAACAGTCAGAGACGTTAACTAAAGAACTTTCTTTTCTGTTGCGGCAACAATTGCCTAGTTATATGCAACCACAAAAAATAATTTCTTTAGAGAGTATTCCCTGTAGTACAAGCGGTAAAATTGATTATTCTTTGCTTCCTGTTCCTGAAAAGGAAACTACACATAAAAGTAAAGAAGCGGCAAGAAATCCGATGGAAGCCGAATTGCTTAAGCTTTGGAAAAAAACATTAAAACAAAAAAAAATTAGTATTTTTGATAATTTTTTTGAATTGGGGGGGGATTCTCTTAGTGCAGTTAGCTTGATGGTTGCTCTTGAAGAGCTAACAGCTACTCGCTATCCCATATCATTTTTACTCAATCATCCTAATATTGCTGAACAGGCTATTGCCCTGGATAAAATAAATCTGGATAATTTAAAGCAAATAAGAATCAGGTTAAGCCAGCATGAGAATACGCCCCATGTTTATATTGCTGCCTCTGGGCAGGGAGATTTTCTTCGTTTTTTTAGCTTGGCTAATGCGCTGGGGCATCATTGCAGTGTGACTATGCTACAACCTCCTGAAACAAAAAAACAAACAGTTTCAATTCATGAAATAGCACAAAGTTATGCAACTTGTATTTTAAGTCACAACGAGACCAAATTCTATATCGCCGGTTTTTCCATTGGTGGTATTACTGCATTAGAAACGGCACGCATTTTAGTTGAAAAAGAAATGCCGCCTAAAGGGCTTATTTTGCTTGATTCAATTTATCCTCGATGGCCGTTGCAGTCTCCATTACTTTTTAAAGGGATAAGGAAAGTAGTCAATTTTCTTGCTTT
>CAZNGU010000605.1:0-1806 GCA_964572325.1 uncultured Methylomarinum sp. | reverse complement strand
TCAACAATTGAACAAAAACTAAAAATAAGCTTGCTTCTAGGGTCATCGGGATCCATTTTTCCTGCTACCGAAAAACCTTGGCAAGGAGGGCCTCCAAAAACGACATCTACTTCTCCAAACGTATTTAGTTTTGTGGCGCATTCGTTGATATCACCCTCAAAGAGTAAAGTGTCTGCATGATTAGCTCGAAAAGTATCGCAAGCGTGTTTATCTAATTCGTTTGCTGCCACAATGGTAAAGCCTGCGTTTTTAAAGCCGACATCCATCCCGCCAGCACCGCTAAATAGTGATATAGCTTTCATTGGATTATTCCTATTTCGAATATTTTAGCAATAGTAGCATTATAGCTGGCATCGATAAAGCCAATACCCGCAAAGTTATGATTAAAACAAAAACAATTTATAACAAATTATACCAGTCACTTATCAACGAGCTTACAAAAGAACGCATCAGACTTAGTATTTCTCAAAGCGAGCTTGCCGATAATGTTGGTTTAAATCAATCTGATATATCTAAAATAGAAAAATTCGAAAAGCGACTAGACGTGCTTGAATTTTCATTAATCTTAAAAGAGCTAAGAATAAATGAAAATATTCGATTACAAAAGATAGTAAAAGACTTTACAGGGGTATCGGCATGACAGGTATAGCTGAACGAAATAGCTCTGGTAAATATTACGTGAATACTAGGCTCGGAGTAGCAAAAACTAAGGGTTTTGAGGATTTTCCAGAATTCAGTAAATCGACTGAAGTTTATGAGTTACTCAGCGACCTTACTGAAGTAAACGCAAAAGGTTTTAGAGGTGTTGTAGTTACTGCGCTAACTGGCTTGCACTTAGATGATGGATATGACCCATTAAATAACTTTTACGGTTGTAACCCGCGTTCCATCTTTGAAAGTGGCATCTGGTATGCGCTCCAAGAAAATGGTATCCCCTGTGGCAAGTCAGACCCTCTAAATGTTGCTAAAAATGCCAATCAACTTAATGAAGATTGGGCGAAGGGGCGGCGACCACAATCAGCAGCGATGGCTGTAGTCAAGTTCCTTAGAATTGTCATGAGTTCAGGAAAAGCAAAAAGAGCAAGATTAATCGATTTTTTCTTTTTTCGCCTGTGGAAATATGCAGAATCTGTAACCAGTTATAAACTTGTTGAAATTAGTTCATCATCAGAATCTAGGCAAATTTTAGGTAATCAACTTGTCGATTTTACGCTTCAGTATCCTGAGTCAGGCAATCTCCCTCAATATTTAGTTTCGCAATTATTGCTAGGTGTATTTGGGCGCTCTCAAATACAAGTGATTGGAGGAAATGAAAGTGTTTTTGGTACGAATACGACTTCAAAGAAACCCGCTGATATTTGGTTAGAAGTCGATAGTATTGAAACAAATTTATATGAAATAACTGTTAAGCCTGTTTCAAAGAAAAGATTAGATGATAGTATAGATGCTCTAAATTCCACAGGACACTTAAACCACTCAGTTACATTTATTTGTCGCATACCTACCGATGTAGCAGAGCTAGATGTTATAAATGGTAGTTACACTTACAGAGATAAAATATTTGATTTTATCGATTACCATTCTTTTTGCTGTTCACTCTGCGCTATTTTAAGTGATGAGGATTTTTCAATGATGTTAAATAATGTCGCCGAATTTGTTCAAGATATGCATATATCGATGAAAACAAAAGCAGGATGGAATGAGTTTTTTAAAACAGAAATCTAACAAGTGCATCAACATTGACCATTTTATACGCTGTTTCGCTACGCTGCACATCGTATAAAATGGCAAGTTATGCAGGCGTTA
>CAZNGU010000604.1:0-1811 GCA_964572325.1 uncultured Methylomarinum sp. | reverse complement strand
GCTAATGATAAGCTTCTTTGTCAATAAGAAAGTTTTTTAATCGCTCCATCATCAACAAATAATGAAAAAATATGAAAGGTATTATACTCGCTGGCGGCTCTGGAACGCGCTTATACCCAATCACTAAAGGAATATCCAAACAGGTACTCCCTGTTTATGATAAACCCATGATCTATTATCCACTTTCAGTTTTAATGTTAGCGGGTATCACCGAAATTTTGATCATTACTACCGCTGAAGACCAAGCTGGTTTTAAACGAATTTTAGGTGATGGTAGCAATATTGGCTTGTGCTTAGAATATATTATCCAGCCTTCTCCAGATGGTTTGGCACAGGCTTTTATTTTAGGCAAAGAATTTATTGGCGATGATGATGCCTGCCTGGTATTAGGCGATAATATTTTCTATGGCCATGATTTTAAAAAAGTATTAGCAACAGCCGTTGCTAATGCCAAAGACGAAAATAAAGCCACAGTTTTTGGCTATCGCGTTTCTGACCCAGAACGTTATGGCGTTGCAGAATTTGATGATAAAGGCAATGCGATTAGTCTGGAAGAAAAGCCTGAAGTGCCGAAGAGTAATTACGCAGTCACAGGTCTGTATTTTTATCCCAATGATGTCATTCAAAAAGCAGCACGTGTTAAACCATCTGCTCGAGGTGAGCTGGAAATTACCACGGTAAACCAACTTTTTTTAGATGAAAAACGGCTTAAAGTAGAACTACTAGGGCGAGGTTATGCCTGGCTAGATACGGGCACCCACGAAAGTTTATTAGAAGCATCCCAATATATTGAAACAATTGAAAAACGTCAAGGTTTAAAAGTCGCCTGTATTGAGGAAATTGCCTTTGAACAAGGTTATATTGATAAAAGCCAATTAATTGAACTGGCGAAACCGCTGGGTAAAAATCAATATGGCCAATATCTACTGCAACGAGCCGAAGAAGGTATTTAATAATGCAATTTATAGCACAGTCAATTCCAGATGTTCTATTAATAGAGCCCGATGTTCATGGAGATGACAGGGGTTATTTTATAGAAACCTTTCGCCAGGATAAATTTGAACAAGCAGCAGGGTATTCTGTTAAATTTATTCAGGATAATGAATCAAAGTCTGCAAAAGGCGTATTACGAGGCTTACATTATCAATTGGCACCTTTTGCGCAGAGTAAATTAGTTAGAGTTATCGAAGGAAAAGTGCTAGATATTGCAGTAGATATCCGCCATGGCAGCCCTACTTTCGGCCAGCATGTTAGCGTAGAATTATCAGATGCCAACAAGCACCAGCTATTTATACCTAGAGGCTTTGCCCATGGCTTTGTGGTATTAAGTGATACCGCCATTTTTTCCTATAAAGTTGATAATTATTATTCGCCTAAAAATGACCGGGGCATTGCGTTTGACGACAACACACTGGCTATAGACTGGCAACTACCCAAAGAGCTTTTGCAATTATCTGATAAAGATACTAGGCAAGCTGAATTTTCTGAACGACTCTCAGCGTTTGATTATCAAATAGATTATTATGCCTAATTTTAAAAAAGCGCTGATTCTAGGAAGTAAAGGACAACTGGGGAGATCATTTGATTCCTTGTTATCCAATGCATCATCGCATCAGTTTTATTTTGCGGACAGGAGCACCTTTGATTTAAGTAATATACAAAGCATTTCTGATTACTTTAAACAAAACAGCTTTGACCTGATTATTAATTGTGCCGCTTATACGGCTGTTGATCTAGCAGAACAACAGCAAGAGCTAGCTTATGCTATTAATCATCTTGCAGCTAAGCAACTGGCTGAAATAGCCAGGGAA
>CAZNGU010000603.1:0-1835 GCA_964572325.1 uncultured Methylomarinum sp. | reverse complement strand
ATATAAATGCTATGTCTGTTTCCAACAAATAATGTAAGTGCTGTGTAGGGCATGGGAATCTATTTTGTTATTGAGAAGTTTAACATTGCAAAAAAAAAATGTATTTACCACTAATAGTGGCTCGTTAAATTATGATGGTGCAGAGTTGGATTTTGATTCGATTTATTCGGAAGCCTTTGTGGAGTCTATAAATCAGCGTGCTGATAAGGTTATATGGGCATCCGATTACATAAATGAAATTTTCATGTACTTTTTCTTGAAGATAATGGAGTACGCTTCTGCCTTTAAGTCGAGTGGTTCGGAGGGGTTGCACGTCAAAGGTTTTGGTAATTCCTGGTCAGTCTATATTTCAGCGGCAAAAGAGGTAAACCTCAAGGTTAATCGTGGGGCGATATTTTTCTACTATTTTTCAAATGTTGTACTTTTGGTTTATTCCTTCCTGGTGATATTAGGGTCTTCACTTGTATTGCCGGCTTGGGTGCTTATTAGAAGAAAAAAAATGGCGCAACAAGCTTGCAATAATATATCTGTTATACGGAGTCCAGCGTCGTATGACAAGATGAAATATCTGGAGGAATTCGACCAGGTTAAGTTTTATTTTGACGATGTTTTTCAGGGGTGTTCAGCAGGGCAGAGCATGTATTCGCATGGGAGCAGTTATCAAAGGATTCTGGCTCTGGCAGTAATTCCTTGCATGGCAATAAAGGATTATTATTTAATCCTCAAGGATACAGTAAATCTGCTTGGTTGGGGCCATGCTGGGTTCGTGCTTTCTTATTTTTCCAAAAGGGTGGCGCACAAGTGTGTTTTTTCGTATTTCCTGAATCTTATTCTGAAAAATAACAAGCAGGTAGTTTATTACACGGGCAACAAGGAAGACCGGTTTGCTGTACTTGAAAAAAGGCTCTGTAAAAAATATGGTGTGAAGTCAGTGTGCATTCCCCATGGTATTGAATATGCATTCAGATCTCCGGCAGGATTAGTGGGTGATGAATTTTACTGTACCACTCCATTTGCACAAAAATATTTATCGAATCTATACGGCGATGATAGTAAATTTATTTATGACAAGGACATTGCCAGAAAAATGTTCTCGCGTGGTCAGCCAGTAACCAATATAGAGCAAATAGTCTTTTTCCCAGAATCAAGGGAGCCAGCGATTAATTTGTCAATTCTGAAAACATTAGTAGAGTCGGGATTCTCCATTATGGTTAAATTACACGTAAAGGATAGCCCGGATAACTATAAAGAATTTTCAACGAAGTTTACGTATATAGATGATTTCGATTTGGCGATATCTAATAAAATTTGCTTGGCGAGGAAGTCAACAGTGCTCGTTGAGGCCATCTATAACAATTCAATACCGATAGCGGTACTTTCTGACCCGAAAGACAGGGCTTATGTCGAATATATGTTTCCTTCCTTGCAAGACTCACAGATTAAGAAGGTTTACGCATTTAACGAACTGGTGGAGCTGCTAAAAGGCATAAAAAATAATATAGCTTCAAGTAATTCACATGCATCTAGCCAAGAAGTAGGTTGAAAATGTTCAAAGGAAAAAAATTATTAATTACTGGTGGTACCGGATCATTTGGTAATGCGGTACTTAAGCGGTTTTTAGATACAGATATTTCAGAAATCCGCATATTTAGCCGTGATGAGAAAAAGCAGGATGATATGCGTAAGCATTATGCACATTCCAAACTCAAGTTTTACATTGGAGATGTGCGAGATTTTCAAAGTGTACTGAATGCTACTAGAGGTGTGGACTTCATTTTTCATGCCGCAGCACTCAAGCAGGTTCCTTCCTGTGAATTTCACCCGATTGAGGCAGT
>CAZNGU010000602.1:0-1837 GCA_964572325.1 uncultured Methylomarinum sp. | reverse complement strand
GCACGTATAGCAATAACATAGTCATAGCGTCTACCGTCACCCATTACACCTACAGATTTAACCGGTAAAAATACCGCAAAAGCCTGGCTTACCTTGTCATAAAGCTCGTGTTTATAGAGTTCTTCAATAAAAATAGCATCGGCCTGGCGTAATAAATCAGCATATTCTTTTTTTACTTCCCCTAAAATCCTGACCCCTAAACCCGGCCCAGGGAAAGGATGGCGAAACACCATTTCTGCAGACAAACCTAATTCCAGACCCAGTTTTCTAACTTCATCTTTAAATAATTCTCTTAATGGCTCAACCAGCTTTAAAGTCATATCTTCCGGTAGGCCGCCCACATTATGGTGAGATTTAATTAAATGTGCCTTGCCACTTTTAGAACCTGCCGACTCAATCACATCGGGATAAATAGTGCCTTGTGCTAACCATTTTGCGTTGCTTAATTTAGCTGCTTGCTGCTCAAAAATTTCGACAAATAAATTGCCAATAATTTTGCGTTTTACTTCTGGGTCTGTCACCCCTTTCAATGCTTCTAAATACTGTTGTTCGGCATTGACTCGAATCACATGAACCCCCATGTGCTCGGCGAACATGGACATGACCTGATCGCCTTCATGTAGGCGGAGTAATCCGGTGTCGACAAACACACAAGTGAGTTGTTGACCGATTGCCTTATGTAATAAAGCCGCAACCACTGATGAATCTACGCCACCTGATAAACCTAAAATAACATGATCAGTTCCCACCGATTTTTGTACGGCTAAAATGCTGTCTTCGATGATATTACTGGCTGTCCATAAGGCATCACAGCCGCAAATATCCATCACAAAGCGCTGCAGAATTCTACCGCCTTGTTTAGTATGTGTTACTTCCGGGTGAAACTGCAGGCCATAAAAATCTTTTTCCTCATGACCAATACCAGCAATAGGTGCTCCCTCTGAGCTTGCAATTAACTTAAAGCCTTCCGGCAAGTCAATCACCCTGTCGCCATGGCTCATCCAGACATCTAATAAACCATAGCCCTCGGCAGAAACATGGTCTTCAATATTATTTAATAAACGGGAATGACCTCTGGCTCTGATTTGAGCATAACCAAACTCACGATGATCAGACGAAGCTACAGTTCCACCCAATTGTTCAGTCATGGTTTGCATGCCATAACAAATACCCAAAACAGGAATTCCCAGTTCAAACACAATTTGTGGTGCCCTGGGTGTATCGTTGCCCGTTACGCTTTCCGGGCCACCCGAGAGAATAATGCCTTTGGGCGCAAACTGCTGAATTTCTTCTGCACTACATTCACAGGAGTAGATCTCACAATAAACACCAATTTCACGAATTCTACGCGCGATTAATTGGGTGTATTGCGAACCAAAATCTAAAATAAGTATTTTATGCGAATGAATATTCGCCGATTGCTGTAGATTCAATGGACAACTCTATAAAAAATAAAAAAAGAAAGGAACAAAACCGAAAGATCTTTACTCCTTGTCTTGAGCCTTTCGTCTTGAGTCGTTAGCCTGCTTTTGTTCAACTCATCTGATAATTCGGTGCTTCTTTGGTAATAGTCACATCATGTACGTGACTTTCCCGCATACCGGCACTGGTTACACGAACAAACTGGGTATTATCATGCATGGTTTTAATGGACTGGCTTCCGGTATATCCCATGCTAGCTTTTACACCGCCCAATAACTGATGAATAATAACCAGCATACTTCCTTTATAAGGTACACGCCCTTCAATCCCTTCCGGCACCAATTTTTCCACATTATCTTCTTCCTGAAAATAACGATCACTGGAGCCTTGTTGTTGGGACATTGCTCCCAAAGAC
>CAZNGU010000601.1:0-1848 GCA_964572325.1 uncultured Methylomarinum sp. | reverse complement strand
CAAACGAATAAAATCCGCATCAATTTCAGCAGAAGCATACGCTTCGCGACAGGCGCTCAACATCTCTGGATTAAACCGCTGTAATTCCTCCAGATAACGGCCTGCTTTAAACACAAACATGCCGCTATTCCAGTAATATTCACCGCTTTCAACATATTTTCTTGCAGTATCTAAATCTGGTTTTTCCACAAAAGAAGCCACGTCAAAGGCATATTGGCTATTTTTTTCGCCAGCTTTAATATAGCCATAGCCTGTTTCCGGCTCGGTAGGCACAATGCCAAAAGTAACCAGATAGCCTTGTTTAGCCATGCTTTCGGCTTGCTTAACCGCTGTTTGAAATGATTTGATATCTGCAATCACATGATCCGCCGGTAAGATAAGTAAAATATCTTTTTCAGATTCAGCAGCCAGTGCTGCCAAAGCGACGGCAGGCGCTGTATTTTTACCTACGGGTTCCAAAATAATTGCAGCAGGCGCAATATCAAGGCTCCTTAGTTGCTCAGCCATCATAAAACGATGGCCTTCATTACACACCCCAATAGGTGATTGAATCCCTTGTATTCCTTGCAATCTTAATACGGTTTCCTGTAACATCGAATGATCTGAAACAAGCGGTAAAAATTGCTTGGGATGCTGGCTGCGAGACAATGGCCAAAGCCGGGTGCCACTACCCCCTGATAGAATAACCGGAATCATTATATACTCCTATAAATCCATGTGAGCTATTATGGAATGGATATGAAATAACTAACTATAGCCATTAAAAAATATATTAACACTATTTTTTACCGCTTAATGCGTTTTATAATTCTAAATAGTTTCCTGTATCTCTTGAGCCAGATAACCACAAGGAAATTTAATTTAGCCAAACTTATCGAATAACAAAAAAATATGACAAAACCCATTAAGAAATCAAGCAATGTAGTATGGCATCAATCGACTGTCAGCAGAAAACGGCGAGAAGAAAAAAATCAGCATAAATCTGCTGTACTCTGGTTTACTGGCCTATCAGGTTCGGGCAAATCTACTCTGGCTCATGCCGTAGAAGAAAAATTGTACCAGATGGGTTTAAATACTTTTGTTTTAGATGGCGATAATGTGCGTCATGGCCTTAATAAAGACCTTGGGTTTAGTGATCAGGATCGAAAAGAGAATATAAGACGCATCAGTGAAATAGCAAAATTAATGCTGGAAGCCGGTGTTATTACCCTAACAGCTTTTATATCCCCTTTTAAAGCCGAACGTGCCATGGCGCGAAGTTTAATGCCACACGGCGACTTTATTGAAATTCACTGCTACTGCCCGTTGGAAGTTTGTGAACAAAGAGATGTAAAGGGGCTTTATAAAAGGGCAAGAGAAGGTGAAATAAAAGACTTTACTGGAATATCGTCCCCTTATGAAACCCCTGCTAAACCAGAATTAAAAATAGATACTAATGAGTTATCACTAGAAAAAAGTGTGGAACATGTTATATCTTTGTTACAATTCAAACAAATACTGCCTCATTCTGAATAAAAAACACCAACCCAAGTGGTCAATATATGAAAAGTCTAAGCCTTACATCCTGTGCCATTATACTAGGCACTTTTACATTTTTTTCCTCTGTTTATGCTGATTGCACTAATGATGCAATAATAGCCCCTAGTGTTTTAGTTGGCTCTACTGTTTGCGTAGTGGGTGAATCTCAGGAATTTCACCAAGGCAGTGGAACTAGTGGCGATTTAATAGATTATAAAAAAGGGGCTTCTGACCCTGTAGATCCTTCAGAAACTGTGGGTAGCTGGAGTATTAACACAACTGATAATACTATTACTTACACTTATGGTAGTAATATTTATACCTATACAC
>CAZNGU010000600.1:0-1852 GCA_964572325.1 uncultured Methylomarinum sp. | reverse complement strand
GGGGTATCAATAAAATTCAATTGATAGGTTTCTCCATTTTTAGCTTTATAATCTAGCGTGACACTTTGTGCTTTAATAGTAATACCACGCTCTCTTTCAATGTCCATGGAATCAAGAACCTGAGCTTCCATTTCTCGATCCGCCAAACCTCCGCATTTTTGAATAAAGCGATCGGCTAATGTTGATTTTCCATGATCTATATGGGCGATAATAGAGAAATTTCTTATATTCTTTTGATCCACAGTTTATTGATCTATTTTTAAAGCTAAAAAGATAGGACTACCTCTACGTTGAATTAAAATCGCAATTGACTGACCCAGTGGCAGGTTCTTGACTATTTTATCAAATTCGGCCACATCACGAACAATATTATTCTGGATCCTTAAAATAATGTCTCCTTGTTGAATCCCTGCATTCAATGCAGGCCCCTGCTTAACACTTTGAATTAATACTCCTTGTTTAGGAAAGTTCAGTTGCTTACTTAGTTCGCTAGGGAGATCTGTAACCACTACTCCCAATTGATTCGCTTCTTTTGCGGGAGCATCGGTCGAAGCTATAGCAGCTTCATTCGGTAACAATCCAACAATCACCTTAATTAACTTTTCCCGACCCTCTCGAATAAGCTTGACTTTAACTTGTTCTCCTATGGGAGTTACACCTACTATTGGCGGCAATTCACCTGAAGTATCAACTACATGCCCATTAAATTCAATAATAATATCACCAATCTGCAATCCTGCTTTTTCTGATGGACTTTCAGGGATCACTCTTGATATTAAAGCACCATAAGGTTTGTCCATATTAAAGGATTCTGCTAATTCTCTCGTTACATCCTGGATCTGCACACCTAACCAGCCGCGTGACACAATACCTTTACTTTTTAATTGATCTACAACATTCATTGCTACATCAATCGGTATAGAAAAAGACAAACCCATATAACCTCCAGAACGGCTATATATTTGAGAATTCACCCCAACCACCTCACCCTTCATATTAAATAAAGGGCCTCCTGAATTGCCAGGATTAATGGCCACATCAGTCTGGATAAATGGAATATAATTACCCCCGGGTAAACTGCGCCCTTTGGCACTTACAATACCCGACGTCACTGATTGCTCAAAACCAAAAGGAGAGCCAATTGCTAAAACCCATTCCCCCACTTGCAATTGTTTAGAAGATCCCTTTTTAACAATCGGCAAACCTTTGGCTTCAACCTGTAGTAGGGCAATATCTGTGCGTTCATCTGAACCTATAAGTTTTGCCACTAATTGTCGTCGATCTTTAAGCTTAACAATGATTTCGGCAGCATCTTTCACCACGTGGTGATTAGTCAAAATGTAACCATCTTCTGAGATAATAAACCCTGAACCCAATGATTTGGCATCCCTAGGTTGAAAGCCACCGCCCGGTTGTTTAAAAAAATGACGAAAAAGCTCTTCCATTTCCGGAGGAACGCCTTTAGGCATTTTCTGACCTTCTGGTAATTTTAATAACTCAGGAGCTTTTTGAGTGGTACTGATATTAACCACTGCACCACCATTTTCTTTAACCATTACGGTAAAATCAGGTAATTGGGCAAAGCTAGAGGTAGAAATCAAAAGCAAGGTGAAAAACAAACAAACACTTTGTTTGGGCATAAAATCTCCGTTTATGTTTTTGGATAAAAAAATTGTAACTATTCAGCATGGTTTTACTGAGGGTGTAGGGTATTACTTTATCAGGCTTCTGAAACAGGCCGGCAATTGCTCCTGCATTGCTCTAATAAGTTACTTCCCTGTAACCATACAAAACCGGCATTTCCACCATCCTTGGCGGTCAGACATTTCAGAGAGCTTACGCCGCACATGGA
>CAZNGU010000599.1:0-1863 GCA_964572325.1 uncultured Methylomarinum sp. | reverse complement strand
CGTAATTAAAAACAATTGCCGGATCAGCTAATAACAGACTTTCATCCTTGTTTTTATAATCAAGGCGAAATAGCATATCCCTAATCACATTGATACGCGCCTGTTTTTTGTTGTCTGTCCTGATAATAGTCCACGGCGTAACCGGACAATGCGTTCTGGAAAACATAATATTGCGTGCTTCGCTGTAATCATCCCAATGCTTTAACGCCACTTTATCAATTGGACTGATTTTCCACTGCTTGAGAGGATCTTGTCTGCGTGCTTGCAAACGTTTTTTCTGTTCATCTTTGCTAATATCAAGATAATACTTAAATAACTGTATTCCTGAACGTATCAACATGTTTTCATAATTCAGTACGGTATCCAGAAATTCATGATATTGCTCATCACTACATAACTCCATGACTCGTTCAACACCTGCACGGTTGTACCAGCTACGATTGAATAATACCATTTCCTGAGCACTAGGAAGATGGGCTGTATAGCGTTGAAAATACCAGCAGGAAAGGTCTTTATCAGAGGGTTTACCCAAAGCAACAACACGAGTTTCACGAGGACTAAGATGTTCAGTAATTCGCTTAATAGTGCCATCCTTTCCACTGCTGTCACGCCCCTCAAATATAATCAGAATTTTGGCATCTGATTTAATCAGGGTATTTTGCAGTTTGACCAGCTCAATCTGTAATTGCCGAAGTGTCTTTTTATAGTCCAGCTTAGCAGCGGTTGTATTTGAATTATTTTTTGACATAAGTATTTGTTCCTTGCTGGGTCAGGGCTGGGTCAGGCTATTCTTGAATGTGAAGAGTATAATATGTTTCGAGAGTGCACGGTCACGCAAAGTATAGGGTGCGTATTTAAAACAAAACTAACAAATTATCTCTTAGGAGTACAAAAACATGTTTTTGCAGTCCACGAATTTTTTTAACAAGTTCCATGAGGTTTCGTCATACAATGATCGACGGGTGACTTGTTAATAGTTTTACTACACGGTGTATTTTGTTGTAAATGCCGTATTGCTGCCAAGGTATCAGCCAAAAGTTTATCGGCCAGGTCGCGGCTAAAATTTTCTTTGACGACCATACGCAATACCACAACATGCTCAGCATTAGGCGGCAAAGAGTAGGCGGGGACAATCCAGCCATTTTTTTTCAATTCTTCAGATATATGGTATGCAGTCATGCAGGAATCATCAATCAATCTAACCACAACGACAGGTAAAAAATTACTATCCGTTAAAATCTCAAAAAAACCAGAAGCTTCCAATTTTTGTTCTAAATATTGGGCATTAGTCATGACCGAGCTGATAATTTTACGATAGCCCGACTGCCCCAGTCGCAAAAACATATAATATTGAGCCAATAACATAGAGCTACCTTTAGAAAAGTTCAGGCTATAGTTGAACATGGAACCTCCCAGGTAATTAATTTCAAAGGGAAGATCAGGCGGTAAATCTGACTCATCTTTAAAAATAATCGAGCCCATACCTGCATAAACCAGACCATATTTATGATTGGAAACATTAATGGACCGAACCTGTTTCAGTCGAAAATCCCAGATAAAATCAGGTTTAAAAAAAGGTAAAACAAAACCACCACTTGCAGCATCAACATGAATCGGGATATCCATGCCTGTTTCTGCTTTGTGAGCAATTAATAACGCATTAATCGCCTGAACATTATCGACCTGCCCCGTAAATGTAGTACCAATAACAACCCCGACTGCAATGGTATTTTCATCCAGTAAAGGCAGGATATTATCTTGGTTAATAGTGTATTTATCAGGCTGTAAAGGAATTACACGCATTTCTACATCAAAATAACGGGCAAATTTTTCCCAACAGGTATGCACATCAGCTCCGAAAAT
>CAZNGU010000598.1:0-1864 GCA_964572325.1 uncultured Methylomarinum sp. | reverse complement strand
TTGAGAAAAAAGGAGCTGCTCAGAGCCTGGGATGCTGCAGATGTCTATTTACTAGAACATTTAGCAGAAAGTATTAGCTTTTCATCTGAGACAAAAACACTGATTATTAATGATAGCTTTGGTGCCTTAAGTGTTGCCTTGAATGCACTAAGCCCCATCGCCCTTTCTGATTCATGGATTTCTCAGCAAGCCACAAAATATAATCTTTCAATTAATCAATTATCTGAGCATCAGATTCAGTTTAAAAATTCGCTGGACTGGCCTAAACAAGCTATTGACCTGGTTTTAATAAAAGCACCCAAAACACTGGCTTTATTTGAAGATCAATTGATTAGATTGCAGCCTTTGCTAAAACCGGAAACTCAAGTTATTACGGCAGGTATGGTTAAGGCTATGTCGTCGTCAGTATGGAAGCTGATGGAAAAATATTTAGGCCAGACCAGGCCTTCACTCAGTAAAAAAAAAGCGCGTTTGATTTTTTCCAGCATAGATCCTGTCCGGAAAAAGCAGACAAATCCTTATCCCAGTTATTATCAGTTAGAAAACAGTCAGTACACAATTTGCAATCATGCCAATGTTTTTTCCAGGAAAAGCCTTGATATAGGTAGCCGCTTTTTACTTGCGCACTTACCTGTAAAGAATAATGCGAAGCACATTGTAGATTTGGGTTGTGGTAATGGAGTTATAGGTTTAATGCTGGCACAACATTATCCCTTGGCACAATTATATTTTGTGGATGAATCATATATGGCTATTGCTTCGGCCAAAAAAAACTTCCAGCAATCTTTTCCGCAAAGGCAAGCCGAATTTTGTATGGGTGATGGTTTAAGCAAATTTGAAACAGAATTAATAGATCTGATAGTTTGTAACCCGCCTTTCCATCAGCAGAATACCGTAGCCAGCCACATTGCTCTGTCAATGTTCAGACAATCCCATAGAGTATTAAAACAACAGGGTGAGTTATGGGTTATTGCTAATCGTCATCTGGGATATCATCATAATCTAAAAAAACTCTTTGGGAACACACATACAGTTGCTGCAAATAGCAAATTCAATATTTACCGGGTAAAAAAATGAAAACCTCACCATTTCATGCCTTTTTGACCCAGTTCACAAAATTAATGCTAAAAAAATTAAAGTAATACTAAGAAACGTCGATATTAACAGTGAAAATAAAATTTAAGTGAGTTCCAGACCTTTTTAAGGAGAGTAATCATGCCACAAATTGTTAATACCAATGTTACCGCTTTAACAGCGCAACGAAATTTAAATAAATCCCAATCTGCCTTGCAGACTAATTTACAAAGACTGTCCTCCGGATTACGAATTAACAGTGCCAAGGATGATGCGGCTGGTTTGGCTATTGCTGACCGTTTTACTTCACAAATTAATGGCTTAAATCAGGCCTCAAGGAATGCTAACGATGGTATTTCATTAGCACAAACAGCTGAGGGTGCATTAGACGAAACAACTAATGCCTTACAAAGAATACGTACATTAGCAGTACAAGCAGCTAATGATACCAATACCCAAAGTGATCGTGAGGCCATTCAGGTTGAAATTAATCAACTGGTCAGTGAAATTGACCGTATAGCAGGAACTACTCAATTTAATGGTCAGAATTTACTAGATGGAAGTAATGGCACATTTAACTTTCAAATTGGTGCAAATGCCGGTCAGAATTTAACTGTAGGCCTGGATGATGTACGTGCCAGTGCTTTAGGACGACAACCTGGTGCAGTACAAAGTGTGTCGAATCAAGTGGGTTTAGTTGGTGATGCCAGTGGTAACGTGGGTATTGCTGATATAGCAAATACTGCTACTTCTGGTGCTGCTGTTGCTTCAGGTGAAGTAACACTGAGTG
>CAZNGU010000597.1:0-1887 GCA_964572325.1 uncultured Methylomarinum sp. | reverse complement strand
GGCGCATAGCAAGCTACGTAACTGCTGCCACCCTACTGAAGGCGGACAAAAAGACCAGCAAGATTGGATAATTATTTCTTTCCATCACCCTTAGCCTTGAAAAATTAATAATTAGCCTGATATTACAATAAATATATCAGAGTTTGTGAATATGCGTTAACATGGCAAAGTTTAGCTGTGTATATACCTCGTGGGGTAACAGCCTCAACTGTAATTTTAAAATTTGTGTGGAGCAATAAATGTCCTGGAATGAGCCCGGTGGCGATAAAAAAGACCCTTGGAGTGGTAGAAAAGATGAGAATGGACCTCCTGATCTTGACGAAGTAATTCGTTCATTTCAAGAAAAACTAAGTGGTATTTTTGGTGGAGGTAATTCAGGTAATGGAGACTCCCAAGGTGGATCATTAAAAAGCCTGGGGATTATTGCCTTAGGTATTCTGATATTATGGTTGCTAAGCGGCTTCTATATTGTCGATGAAGGAAGAAGAGGTGTGGAAACACGCTTTGGAGCCTATATAGCAACTACTGAACCCGGCTTGAATTGGCGCTTTCCTGCTCCTATTGATCAAGTGCAAATTATAGATATACTAAATGTACAGGTTGTTGAGGTCGGTTACCGATCTGGTGGACGCCAAGGTCTTGGTTCAGTGCCTAGAGAAGCACTCATGCTAACCAAGGATGAAAATATTGTTGATGTGCGTTTAGCCGTACAATATCAGGTTAAAAACGCAAAAAATTATGCTTTCAATGTGTCAAACCCTACTGCAACCTTAAAACAGGTAACTGAAGGTGCTGAGCGTGGCGTTATTGGTCACAGTACTATGGATTTTGTACTGACAGAAGGGCGTAGTGAAATTGTTGCAGAAATTCAACATGAAATTCAAAAGGTAATGGATACCTATCAATCAGGGATTTTAATTACTACAGTCAATCTTCAAGATGCCCAACCCCCAGAGCAGGTTCAAGGCGCATTTGAAGACGCTATTAAAGCTCGGGAAGACAAACAACGCTTAATTAATGAATCAGAAGCCTACTCAAATGAAGTCATACCCGTAGCGCGTGGTGCTGCATCCAGAATAATTCAGGAATCAGAAGCTTACAAAGCAAGAGTTATTGCCAGAGCAACAGGTGAAGTAAGTCGATTCTCTCAATTACTCAAAGAATACAAAAAAGCACCTAAAGTTACCAGACAAAGAATGTATATTGAGTCTATGGAACAAGTATTAAGTAATACTTCAACAGTCATGGTAGATGTTAAAGGCAGTAATAATTTACTTTATTTGCCATTGGATAAGCTAGGCAATCAATCGTCCAATACAGGATCAAATAAAATGGCGCACACCCCATCTCCAACAAGAGTATCAAAATCAGCAAACAGAAGTAACAATATACGGACATCCAGTCGTGGCCGTGATACAAGAGGACGCTAAGATGACCCAAAATAAACTATTAGTTGGCGCAGGTTTACTTTTTTTCTTGCTCTCGTCCATGATTTTCACTGTGTCAGAAACCGAACGAGCGATCAAGTTTCGACTAGGGGAAGTTATTGATTCTGAGTACAAACCTGGCTTGCATTTTAAAATGCCATTCATCAATAATGTAAAGAAATTTGATTCCCGTATTTTAACACTGGACTCAAAACCTGAACGCTTTCTAACCGCGGAAAAGAAAAACGTAATCGTAGATTCCTTTGTCAAATGGAAAATTGCAGATGTTAAAACCTTCTATACATCAGTAGCAGGTGATGTGAGGCAAGCGAATATTAGACTGGACCAAATTATTAAAGATGCTTTTCGAAGTGAGTTTAGTAAACGTAATATCAAACAACTGGTTTCCAGTGATCGTAATGCCATTCGAACCGCACTAATTTCACTGGCATCCCCCATC
>CAZNGU010000596.1:0-1898 GCA_964572325.1 uncultured Methylomarinum sp. | reverse complement strand
ATCTACCCTTACCCTTTTTAAGTAATGTGATCTTAGTGTGCTTGATGCTTTCAGTAAGCTTCGTTGCTAGAGCAGGAAGCGAGCAAGAGATTGGTGAACCTGTGGTTCCTAGTACAGTGAAAGGTCGGCATGTTGATAGTGCTTTTATGGCACCAGATGGTAAACATTTCTATACTTTATATGAAGGTCTCTTGTCGAAGTTTTCAATGAATCCGTTTCAAAAAGTGACATCTACTAAAATTGATTTTAAAGAAATTCTTTCTTCAAAAAATTTTTTCAAGGTGTTTATTACCTCAGATGAAAAAAAGTTGCTTATATCTAATAGTAGAAAGGCTCAGATTGCTTTAGTAGATATAGCCTCAGGACGTACCATTAAAACAATAAAGATTGCTGTAACTTATTCGACGGTTTATTCACAAGATTATAACCGTGAGGTGAATTCGAGTAGCATGATGATCGACTCGGTTCTGAATAATAATGAATTCTTGGTTATCAAGAATAAAAAATTATTGATTTTTAACGCTAATACACTCGTCAAATTAAAAGAGGTGGCTTTCGATTGGAGGGCCATGGAGCAACGATCAAGTATCCACAACATATTTAATAAATTAATTTACATCGGCGTAAGTGATGTTGGTCAAATTTTAGGAAACGACTACCTACAATGGTCGTTGTATATGCGTCGAAATTTGTCAAAAGGTAGTAATTGTTGGAGTAAAGGTATTAGTGAGGCTCTCATTACATTTGACGTTAATAATATAAAGGGAGGTACTGTACGAAGCTTTAATATTTGCAGTTACCCCGCTGCAAACGATAGTTCTTTTATTGATAAAAGGACAATTGAGCTAAGCTTTGGCCCAGTATCCACGGCTGGACATTATGTTGTATCCGGCTACCGGTATAGCTTACAAAATCTTAAAACCACTAAAAAATATAAAATTATACATTTCACTGACGGTGAAGTTATTTTGTTCGACACGTCACCAGAGAATAATTTCATTTTAACATCAAAAGCAAGAAAACATCTGAAAATGAAAAATGCTACAGGTGAAATCGTACCAATAAATAATGCGACTTTTGAAAAATATAAAATACTAAAACCTTAGGAGATTATGATGACAATTGATGATTACATTGGAAGTAATGCTGCACTGTTACCGGAGCAACAGAAACAATTATTGCTTGCTGCCAAGGCATTTTATGCAAATATGGTACTAGGAAAACAGGGAAAAGATGAAGAATTTGATTCTTTTTTCTGGGCGGACGGAGAGCCTAATATTAACTTGTTTCCTGATGAGGCTGCGCGATTAGCTGGTTCCAAGGGAGATTATTACGTATATCTTCCCTCGCCAGGAGAAAGTGGATTAGATCGTGCTCCTGTATCAGGGGTAGAGGGCTATGGAAACAGTACCTTTATGATTTATGACACCAGTGTTGCTGTTGCTCATGAGACGGGTCATTTAATCTTAGGTTTATTGGGTATGAAAACAGAAACACGGCAAGAACTCCCGAATGCTATTTTGGCCAGTATAGGCGCAGAAGCCATTGCTGCAGCAACGAGTACATCAGGCACAGCAGAATACTATTTAGAAATAGCTACCTATGTAAGAGGCTATTTTGGGTTGGATAATCTTGAATACGGCGCAGCCTACGATCCTGCGATTAGTGGTAATCAAGCTGACATGCTTATTCGAGCGAGAAAATCAGATAGCAGTTATGAAAATATATTTAATGAAAGTTATCAACTATACGAAAAGGCTGGGCTGAGTATTGCACCCAATGCTTACCGTACCGGTTACATCTCACACTTTAATCAAGGGGATTTATCGGGAACAGAAGGCAAGGACAACGAATGGCGAACCTATGGTGCAGGTGAATCTAATTACAACACCCTAGGC
>CAZNGU010000595.1:0-1916 GCA_964572325.1 uncultured Methylomarinum sp. | reverse complement strand
CCCTGTGAAACCAATACCTTGAGCCCTGCTATCCGCATTGAAGTCACGGATTCAGATATTAGCTAATCATGCTAAAAATGCATAATTATACTACTTTTGTAAACTAATTGATTCAGGACTAGAGCAGAGGAAGAAAATGTCAAAACCTAACTTATTGCATGTATTTAAAAGTGTTATTGCTGCAGGAATCGGTGTGCAAAGCAATAAAAACAGAGAAATTGATTTTGAACAAGGCTCTTTGTTACCCTATATTATAGTGGGCTTAATTGTAATAGCAGCCTTTATTGGTGCTTTAGTTTTTATTGTCTCAATGGTTACAAGCTAAAAGAGGGTTTTCTGCCATAAATAAAAAAGCCCAGATTTTACTGGGCTTTTTTATATTTTTTGCTGTAGTAAATTTATTTCGACTGCTTCTCTTCTTCTTTGCTTTTAAAGCTGTTAGCAATGGCAGTAAACATTTCAGAAAGCCCACCAAATAATGCGCCAAAAGAAAACGGCTGTTTAAGCATAAGCTTTAATCTTATGATTGCGATAGCCAAAAAAGGCAGTACCCAGGTAATAAGCTCAAAAATAATGCCAATAAAAGAGCCTCCAGTTCCGGATTGAAGCCCTGCAGTGTCACTATTATCTCTTGAATTCAATCCGCCAGCAGAATCATATTCGGCAGATACATCACCGTCAAAAATTTCAATAATCGTCGCATTAAATTTGATCATCAATATTTGCAGGATTAAATAGGTTACAAAACTGGCGATTACCCAATAAATGGCATTACCTGTTTTTGCTTCAAGAGCCGTTCTATAAATCCACATTGCTATGAAAATAGCAATTATTCCACCGATAGTCATGTTATTTACCTCTTAATTATTTTTTTAATTATTGATTCAAATTATTTTGTACCAAATTCTAAGGAGGGAGGGTTTAATAACTTACGGTTTATGACTTGTCTTTTGACTCCACATAAGCATAAATAAAATAGTTGCATAGCCAGCTATGGTCGCAACCAGCATCCGTGAACGCGCGAAGTATATGTCGCGCCTATTTTATTAGTACTTATGTGAAGACAAAACTCTACGCCAAACTCCCAGAATTTATTAAATCCTCACTCCTAAATCTCAACCAAGCATATAATGTACTGCTTTTTCTATACTGACTGCCATTTTTTATCCTGAAAAATGCATGATCAGTGAGCTAGCTATATTATCATATTAATGCTAATTGGCAATCTTGTATCCATTGCTTTTTATTGTGGCTTATGAGTCTTTGGTTTTACCCAAAAACCTGTTGATCCATGGTATAGTAATAGGTTTATTTAATTACTAAAAACCCAGGGAATAAAATGAAAGCAAATATTGGCTTATACGGTCTTGCTGTGATGGGGCAAAACCTGGTTCTTAATATGAATGATCATGGATATAAAGTTGCTGTCTATAATCGTTCAAGACATTTAACAGATACATTTATGGGCGGTGCTGCTAAAGACACCGAAATCATGCCCGCTTTTTCTCTGGAAGAATTTGTTAATAGCATCGAGTCGCCACGCAAAGTCATGTTGATGGTTAAAGCCGGTGAAGTTGTTGACAAATGCATTGAAGGCGTGCTGCCATTTTTATCAGAGGGCGACATTATAATTGATGGTGGTAATTCACTTTATACTGATACTAATCGTCGCACAGACTATCTAAGAGAAAAAGGAATATTATTTATTGGCACCGGTGTTTCTGGTGGTGAAGAGGGAGCAAGACATGGGCCATCCATTATGCCAGGTGGAAATAAAGATGCCTGGGAAGCGGTAAAACCTATTTTTCAGGCCATCAGCGCCAAAGTAGACGGTGCTCCATGTTGTGAATGGGTAGGGGAAAATGGAGGCGGTCATGATGTCAAAGTAGTACATAACGGTATTGAATTCGATGATG
>CAZNGU010000594.1:0-1926 GCA_964572325.1 uncultured Methylomarinum sp. | reverse complement strand
TGCTGTATTTAAAGGCGCAAAAATCTTTTGCGACAAAAGAGTTGTTATATATCTGTTTGTTGCTTTTGTTCTGGGTGAATTATCATTCGCCAATTTTCGGTTACGTTATTATATTTGGCCTTTTTCTGGATAAAGCGGTTAATAAATACATTCACGGCGATGAATCTTTTAGTTGGATCTGGTGGTTCTCCTGGGGTATCGTCATTTTTCTGATTGGTTTTGTTCGACCCGGCGGCCAGCATTTTGTAATAACAATGTTTCATTTGATGTCGGACGACTTTGCTAAATATACGCAGGAGTATGTAAAGTCTTATCCTTTCTTTGCAAAGAATATGACGGTTCATGTTTCATGGGTTCTGTCGATTTATGTGGCGCTCTGGTCATTTGTAAAAAGGCAATATGGTTTTGCTTTTATTGCTGTTTTTTTGATATATCTTTCATTATCGACAGTACGCCTGGTGAGTCTGACGACACTGGTGAACTTATGTATTCTAGCACTGTATTTTAGTCAATTATCCTATTCGCATTATCTGGAAAACATACGAGCTTCGGTTAGATATATTGTGTTCGCCGTTGCCGTTGGTATATCTGCGCTGGCATTTTATAGCCTTAGCCTGAATGTTGTAGCTGTCATCAAGGAAAATGAAAATTCATCACATGTTTTAGAGATCAGGTACCCCGTTCAGGTAACTGATTACCTGAAAAATTATCAGGATGGTGGGAATATACTCAATGTTATGCATGCAGGGGGGTATCTTCTTAATAAGCTGTCGCCGGAATTTAAAATATATTTTGATGGCAGGACAAATATACTTTATCCCATTGAGTTTTTAAAATACAACCTGGGCTTACTGAAAAAGCCAGATGAGCTGAATAAAACGATTGAACACTTTAATGTGAAATATGCGTTATATAAAAACACACCGGAGATGTATTCACGGTTAAATAAAAATAAAAAACTTGAGCTTGGTTTTGCCGATGAGTCCTATCTGTTGTTTATGGAAAGCAAGTTGAATGCCTTTCCATTGTCCAGCCTGCTAATGGTTTTTCCTGTTTGCTGGAACGATGAATGGTCTAATGGTATTCAGGAAGAAATATCCCGGTCGGGTAAAATATTTGCAAATAGAGATTACACTCTGAGTACAGTGCTGGCCTTCATGAATGATTATCTGGCAGATGCGGATAAGCGACATTTCTTTGATAATTTGAAGCTGGAGGATTTACATTCTGATCCAGTGCGTCGTATTGCTTTATATTTTGCACTAGATACAGGTAACCATAAAGCTGCATCTGTTTTATTCGCATCGGTTCAAAAAAAGACAGAATATGATATTTTGATTTACACGTATTATTTGGCGAAAAACAAGGAATATAATCGTTCTGAGGAAATGCTGTATTATTTTTATCAAAACGCCAAGTTTGTAAAAAAGAAAAAAGTGTCGTTTGACAAGATTGCCATAATGATACGTATCCTTGAAATACTGGAAAATAATATCGAGTTGCAACATTTTGAACCCTCTTATAAAGGCGAGCTGGCGGATAAGTTAAAAAGGGCGCGTTACAGCGTGGACGATGTAATGTCATTCGATCACATTTGCAAAACATAAGCGTGGTTAACTTGTTAACTAACGTCAGGCATAGAAAGTCAGCTGTGCAGTTATTTAGTTATGGGCTTGTTGGTATTGCCAGCAATATGGCTGCCTACCTGACTTATTTATTGGTGACGTATCTTGGTGGTACGCCAAAATTGACGATGAGCGTATTGTATGTTGCCACCGCTTTTGTCAGTTACCTGGGTAATCGGAATCTAACTTTTTCTCATAAAGGTAGTGTGTTTGTTTCTGGTGGGCGGTTTTTTATAGCGCACTGTTTCGGCTATCTGATTAATCTTGCGTTGTTGTTTGTTCTGGTTGACCGGCTGGGGTA
>CAZNGU010000593.1:0-1926 GCA_964572325.1 uncultured Methylomarinum sp. | reverse complement strand
GAGCCAAAAGACCCGTCAGAATTCGGGTATTATTGAATCCTCGTTCCTAAGATAATCTAGCGTCATATAAAGTGCTGCAATTGAGCGTGCCTCGGTACACTCACCGGTGGCCAGCAAACTTTGAATATCCCCTATTTTCCAAGGAATAACTTCCAATTCTTCAGGCTCATCACCTTCTAGTTTTTCTTCATATAAATCTTGAGCAATAACAATATCAATCATATGTTCCAGATAAGACGGCGCCAAAGAAAGTGAGGTGAGATAATGCAATTGCCTGGCACCATAGCCTATCTCTTCTTTTAGTTCACGATTAGCGGCTTGTAAAAGTGTTTCTCCGGCATCAATTTTTCCTTTAGGTAGGCCTAATTCATAGCGATGAACGCCAGCAGAATACTCTTTTATTAGTAATACAGTTTGCTTGTTAAGCATAGGAACAATTAAAACGGCACCGCTGTTTTTATTACGGGCAAGGCGCTCATATTGCCGTTGTTCGCCATTACTAAATTTAATATCCAGAGCTTCAACACGAAAAAGCCGGGTTTCGGCTATGGTTTCTCTATTAAGAATTTTCGGCTTTATTGGCATTTTTTGCTATTGTTAAGGAGTTAATAATTATAAGAGCCGATAGGCTAAAAATGATTCACTATAAACGCTATTATGATTGAATGGGAAAATATTGATACAGTTTTACTAGATATGGATGGCACCTTACTAGACTTGAATTTTGATAATCATTTTTGGCTGGAGTTTGTCCCTTTACGCTATGCCCAGAAAAACAATTTAACTCTGGAACAAGCAAAACAGCACTTAATTCCCCAGTTTAAAAAAATGGAAGGTAAACTAGAATGGTATTGTCTGGATTACTGGAGCGATTGCTTAACACTGGATATTACTGCTTTGAAAGCCGAAATCTCAGGCTTAGTCAGCATTCTCCCCCATGTTATAGAGTTTTTAGAAAGTGTTAAGCAATCCTCTCGCCGACTTGTATTAGTCACTAATGCGCATAGAAAGGGGCTCGATATAAAAATGAAAGAAACCTGCTTGCACCACTTTTTTGAGCAAATCATCAGTTCTCATGATTATGGTTTTCCGAAAGAAGATCAGCGATTTTGGTCTCAATTAAAAGAGCAACAAGCATTTAATCACAACAAAACCTTATTAGTTGATGACAGTTTAGCCGTGTTAAATGCAGCCCAAAGTTTTGGCATTAAATATTTAGTTTCAATTAGTAAACCCGATTCTCAACAAGCCATCCGAATCATCGATAATTTTCCAGCCATAGAGGATTTTCGTGAATTAATGACAGGGCTGTAAACGCGTTACTATTATAACGGTGGATACATGCTGTTAGTTAGCATTAAAGCAATTGAATAAATATCAGACAAAAAAGCCTTTATTTAAAATTATATAATTGCATTATATGTCAGTAGGCTATAATAGATTTAGTTAAGTACAAGATATTACTGGAAACTATTTATATTTTACAAACATCCCTACAAAAATCCTGGAGTGTAGAAATGATCAAACAAAAAATATTCTGTTTAATAATTTTAACCTTATTAGTATCAACGGGATGTAATAGATATTATGCAAGTGGGCCGGATGACGAAAATCTAATTGAAGTCAGCTATGGTGCAGTTGAAAACTTGTTGATTGATTTAAAACAACCTTTACCTGCTGGAAGCTTGATAGTCATAAATTCATTAGTCAATGTAGACAATTTAAGCCAATCATTTTCCTTTGGCAGAATTATGTCCGACCAGATTTCATCGGCTTTTCACAAAGCAGGCTTTAGGGTGATGGGAATGGAATTACCTACAGAGATCTTTGTTAAAAACGATGCAGGTATTTTAAACCTCTCCGACACCACTAAAGAAGCATTAAATAATGAAGGAGCAAAAGCCTTGGTTATTGGCAGTTTTGCCC
>CAZNGU010000592.1:0-1930 GCA_964572325.1 uncultured Methylomarinum sp. | reverse complement strand
TATAGTATTACTTGCATCCCTTAAAATCAGGCTATTGGCTGGACTGTCATAAGGCGTAAAGACAGAGGTGGCTGCCGATAGCTGCCCCGTTATCGACATAAGTACTAAGCTAACGAATATTATTATTTTATTTTTCATTTGTTATCCCTGTTTAATTTAAAACAACTGTAATTTAAGGCCAATAAATAGCTAGGCAAATTACATGCCTTTGTAATTAAAATAATTTAAATTCAATTAGATAGAAATTATGAAAGCCCGTTTTATTTGTGGTGCGATTGTATCCGTAAACTTTTTCGACATTGTTACAGGCTTATTACTTATACAGCCATTGCCATTAAGAATAGTGTTTATGACACAATTAGAAGCCATCATTTAATGCTATTGACGCGGAGCACGACGCAATGAAAGTTTTTTAAAAAATCACCCTGTAGGTTAATGGTCCTTCAATTACAAACATTATATATACCGCCACATAGCGAATAGAGCACTTTCATGCTAATCTCGCGCCTGTTTTTTTGATAAACTGCTGATATGAAATTTTTTTACGATCTTGCCCCAATTATTCTTTTTTTCCTTGGCTACCACAATGCCAGCTTTATTGCCGAAAACACTCCTGTAGGGGGATGGCTAGACCCGGCTCAGCCTGAAGTAATTGCCGCCACGATTATTGCGACAGGCATTGCAATTGCTGCCAGCTTTATACAGGTGGGTGGGTTCTGGCTTAAGCATAAACGTTTTGAGCGCATGCACCTATTCTCTCTGGTACTTATTTCCGGCCTTGGAGGCATCACCATCGTATTTGGTAACCCGGCCTTTATTCAGTGGAAACCCACAGTACTAAACTGGGTGTTTGCCGGAGCTTTTCTAATGAGCCAGTTTGTTGGTAAAAAAAGTCTGGTACATCGAATGATGGCCGGACAAATTAACTTACCCGACCACGTCTGGTTCAGGCTTAATATGTCATGGGTTGTTTTTTTTATTCTCAGCGGCTTTGCTAACTTATATGTGGCATTTTATTATGCAACTGATCTAGATGAAAAAACCCGCATGGACTTCTGGGTCGACTTTAAATTATTTGGCCTGATGGGTATGACATTGGTATTTGTTATTGCTCAGGCATTTTACCTGTCACGCTATATGGAAGAGCCAGATGACAAAGCAAAAGAATCACCCAACTCCGATAGTGAGGGTTAATAATGTTATATGCCATTATTTCTCAGGATATTGAAAATAGCCTGCAAGCCCGACTAAAAGTTCGGCCTGATCATCTGGCGAGGCTTGAGCAACTGCAGAACGAAGGCAGGCTGGTACTGGCCGGCCCACACCCGGCGATAGATAGCAATGACCCTGGAGAAGCGGGTTTTAGTGGCAGTCTGGTGGTGGCTGAATTCCCGTCTCTTGGCGATGCACAAATCTGGGCTGATGCAGACCCTTATATAGCGGCAGGCGTCTATCAACAGGTTAAGGTAAAACCCTTCAAACAGGTATTTCCAGCAAACGAATAAACCTCGCTAAAACTTGCCAGACCAGCTTCTGACAGCTATATATATTTCAGGGTAATTAAATATATAATTAGCAGGAGCGCCAATGAAATCCAGCATTCTTCGTAATTTACTTTTCGCCTTTCTCGGCTTCGGCGTTCTGATGGGAATTATTTTTCCCTTTTTTGCCAGTATTTTTGTCGAATTCAAAGAAGGCTTACATGGCTGGTTCGTTATAAGCTGTCTGGTTGCGGGAGTTATAATTGGCATCGCTAACTATTACATACTCAATCTGGTCCTTATTTCAAAACTTAAACGAGTTGCCGAGGTTTCTACGGCAATTAGTAATCATGACCTGAGTTTCACCTGCGACATACAAAGCAATGATGTTATTGGTGAAATCATTAACAGTTTTAATAATATGGCCGGCACATTACGCAGCGTCGTGA
>CAZNGU010000591.1:0-1950 GCA_964572325.1 uncultured Methylomarinum sp. | reverse complement strand
ACACGACCGCCGGGTTTAAGTACTCTATGCATGGAACGCAAGGCGGCATCTTTATCCGTTACATTTCTTAAACCAAAGGCGATACAAACACAATCAAAACTATTATCTGCAAAAGGCAGGCACTCTGCATTAACCTGGGCATAACGAATATTACCCACCAAGCCCCGATCAATCAGTCGATCACGTCCGGTGCGTAACATTTCTGAATTAATATCGGCCAACACAACAGAGCCTTCTTTACCGACTCGTTTTTCAAACAGGGTGGTTAAATCGCCAGTCCCTCCTGCCAAATCGAGAACATCATCACCATTTCTGACATTTGCCAGTTGAATGGCAACTTTTTTCCAGATTCTATGTACACCAAAAGACATTAAGTCATTCATGACATCATAGCTACTAGCAACCGAATCAAAAACGCCGCGTACCATCCGGACTTTGTCTTCAGTTGCTACTTGTTTATAACCAAAATGGGTGGTGTTATCAGTTGTTGTCATTATTATCCTTAGGCTTTTGCCTGGTTCTTCTTAGATTGTTTCCGGGTTTGAAATTAAACATTCACCGGCATCCATTAAATGGATTTCCACTCGACGATTCAAAACACCTCTGTTTTTGTCAAAATCATTACTCAACAAGCGATCATTAAAGCGGCGTTTATTTTCCATATTAATTAATTGATTCTCCCAGTTTTCTACTATTATTTCTAAAAAGTCACCTTTATACTTTTCTAGAATTTTCCGGGTATTTTCGCTTCTGGCATTAGCAATTTCTAAATTAGCATTATATGTAGCAGAATATTTACATTGCTTTAATTTTTCTTCATTAATAAGTGAAGAACTTGAGAAGCCTCTGAGCTCAATTTTAACAGGTTTGTTTTTAATTCCACACTTTGAAATTTGTTGACTCAAATATTTTAAAAATTTCTCATGGTTCGGTTCTATTTTTACACCTTCCCATTCCTCCATTTTTTGCTCTGCTTGACACTGGGTTTCAAATTCAAACGGTAAAATAAATGTAGCCAGACTCTCGGCATCTCCTTTTTTAATAATGGTGGTATCTGTATTATTAAAAAACAGGATGCTTTTTTCTTGCTGTGCAGGTGGGTAGCTTAGTACGGTAAATATTTCACTTTCACCTTTGGCTAAAGGTGTCCAGTTTATCAAAAAATAAAGCGCTAAAGCACCGGCAAGTAAGGGAATGAACAAGTCAAATATAATTTTTAATATTTCAATTTTATTGTTAAAAACAATAAAGCAGAATAAAGATCGCTTAGCTTTATTTTCCAGCGTATTATTTTGCTTTATGTCTTTTATTGAATCATAAACAAGCGCTTCACCCTTGGCTCTTTTAAACTCCCAACTCAAATCTTTTAAATTGACAAAAGCATAAGCCAAAAAAGCAAATAAAAAATAAGCCACAATTAAAGCTAAAATCATGGCAAATCCTTCCGGCGATAATTTCTGAGCCGTGATCCCGCCAAAATTTAAACGATCTGGAAGAAACCCAGCCCATGCAATGGCTAAGCCTATAGCCGATGAAATCAACAAGTTTCTTCTTTCCTTATGCGCTATTTCATCCAGCTTTTTCCTGATTATTTGTATTTCAAAAGTATCAGGCGTATTATTCATGCTTACTCCTGACTAAGCCACTGTGCTCTTATTTTTTCCCTGTTTATATAAAGCCACTGGATTGCGATAATAGCGATACCTGACTCTATTCTGCCAGATTCTACCATTTGATACGCCTCATCAAGTGTTGCTACAGAAACCAGAATATCTTCATCTTCATCATCCAGCCCATGAACTCCGCCAACCTCGCTGGTATCAACCTTAGCACAAAACAAACTGATTCTTTCGGATGATCCACCTGGCGTGGTATAAAATTCTTTAATTAACATTATGTCTTCAATTTCACAACCTGCTTCTTCTATTGCTTCTCTATAGGCCACTTCCT
>CAZNGU010000590.1:0-1953 GCA_964572325.1 uncultured Methylomarinum sp. | reverse complement strand
CATGACCACATGTGGAGCAAAATTGACGTGGTAGAAAAAGACCAATGGCTAGCATTGCAAACAACTTCTACAGGAGGCGCTGACAATGAATGACATCACAGAAAGAAGACTTGCTTTAAGCCATATGTGGGTAGCTTTTATCGCTTTTATACTGGCTTGTTTTATGGGTGAATATCAGGTACTTGAACGTAGCGGTTTTATTGAAGCGCTTTATTCGCCTACTGTTTATTTTGCTTCAGTCAGTACCCATGGGGTTTTGATGGCGTATGTATTGACCACCTTTTTTATTATGGGTTTTGGTTACTATACGGCGAGCACTTCTTTAAAAGTCCCCATCTGGAATAAACATCTGGCGTGGGGTGGTTTTTGGCTGGCTCTGGTAGGTGTCGTGCTGGCGGCTGTTCCATTATTAACGGGATTGGCTTCGGTCATGTATACTTTTTACCCCCCCGTACAGGCACACACTATATTCTATGTCGGTGTAACATTATTAGTTGTTGGATCGTGGGTTTGGTGCGGCATCATGATTGTGATGTTTCTGCAATGGAAAAAAGATAATCCAGGAGAAACTGTTCCATTAGCCATGTTTGCTACCACCATGAATGCATTGTTGTGGGCGTGGACTAGTGTAGGCGTTGCTTTAGAATCATTATTTTTGATTCTTCCCTGGGCTTTTGGCTGGACAGATACCATTGATGTCGGGCTGGCACGTACACTTTTTGCCTGGACTTTACATCCTATCGTTTATTTCTGGTTGCTTCCTGCCTATACCGCTTTTTACGTTTTTGTGCCTAAACATGCAGGGTCTTTTTTGTTTAGTGAAGAAGCTGCAAGGGCTGCTTTTATCGTTTTAGTGGTCTTTAGTTTACCGATTGGTTTTCATCATTTATATATGGACCCTGAACAAGCCAAAGGCTGGAAAATGCTCCACGGCATAGGTACCTTTATAGTCACAATTCCCACCTTTATGACAGGCTTTACCGTGATTGCAGCCTTAGAAATTGCAGGGCGTTTACGGGGAGGGAAAGGTTTATTTGGCTGGATTGGTAGCTTGCCATGGACTAATACTATGGTGCTGTCGGTTATTTTGTCATTGCTGATGCTGATTTTTGGTGGTTTTGGCGGCATTATTAATGCCAGTTACGCGATGAATGCAATGATTCACAATACCGCGTGGGTACCCGGACACTTTCATCTGATTTTTGCAGGAACTACGGTCATTATGTACTTTTCCATTGCCTATTATTTATGGCCCATTATGACCAGGAAACCCTTTTATTCAAATAATTTAGCCTTAGTGCAGCTTTGGACCTGGTTTATTGGCATGAGCATTATGACGACACCATGGCATGTACTTGGATTATTAGGTCAGCCTCGGCGAATTTCCAGTGTGGTTTATAACAATCTGATGACTTTATCCTGGAAACCTTATGAATTGCTAATGATTTTGGGCGGGCTTGTGTTATTAGGTTCGGCCTGCCTGTTTATCTATTTAATATTTAAAACACAATTCAGCACGACAACAGAGGTTTTTGAAGGACAAATAGAATATGCAGAAACTTATCATCCTGTTGAGGACTTACCTGAATACTTAAATGATATAAGACTATGGAACAAAGTGATTGCTGTATTAATGGCTATCAGTTTCGGTATTCCGATTCTACAATTCTTTTTTTTGGATACTTACGACTCAAGTGCATGGGGATATTAAAATGAAAACTACATTATTTTTATTATTGCTTATGCCTGTTTTAGTTCTTGCAGAACCTGCTTCCAACATCGCTTGGACACCGGATTTACTGAATTTTGTTAAACAAGGTGATGCCAAAAAAGGTAAGCAACTCGCTGAGTCCTGTGCCGGTTGTCATGGTGAAAAAGGCATTAGTCAGATGGATAGTTTTCCTTCTCTGGCAGGTCAGCTAGCAACATATACCTATAAACAATTGCGTGATT
>CAZNGU010000589.1:0-1962 GCA_964572325.1 uncultured Methylomarinum sp. | reverse complement strand
GTATTAACCACCATCAAAGTGCCTTTCCAGCCACTGGTCTTATATTTACGTCTAATCCAGCCTTTTTCCAGATACCAATGAGGGAGCTCATCTTTTAAGCGTAGCTCTGCTTCCTCCTCACTATAAAGTTCTTCTTGTTTTTTTTCTCTCCAGCTCATTGTGTTCTCCTTTGTCTAAAAAATATTAGGATAGCACTTCCAACTTTGCATAAGAAACCATTAACCACTTTAATCCTACACTCTGAAAATTGATTTGTACTCTTTCTTGCGAACCATCTCCTTCCATTTGTAAAACGACGCCTTCTCCAAATTTTGCATGGCTAACCCGCTGCCCTAATTTATAAGTCCCTGTTTGCTGCAGTGAGGATGATTTTCGTTGGCTACTTATTACTGGGCGACTCACATTAGCCCTGATTCTAACTTCTTGAATAAACTCGGTCGGTATTTCTTTTAAAAAGCGAGAGGGAGCGGGATAAGTTTCTTTTCCATATAAACGTCTGGATTCGGCATGAGTCAAATAGAGTTGTTGCATAGCTCGGGTGATGCCTACATAACATAGCCTGCGCTCCTCTTCTAGGCGTCCGATATCATTAATAGATTGTTGTGAAGGAAATAAGCCTTCTTCCAGTCCCACTAAAAAAACCAGTTTAAACTCCAGCCCTTTTGCAGAATGCAGTGTCATAAGTTGTACGCAGTCTTCATAATCCCCAGCCTGCATGTCACCGGCTTCTAGAGCAGCATGTGCTAGAAACATATCCAGCTCATTCAGGTTTTCTTCATTATCTTCATCAAAATTAAACGAACGTGCAGCATTGGCTAATTCTTCCAGGTTTTCTATTCTGGCTTCTCCTTTTTCGCCCTTTTCTTTTTTATACAAAGGGATCAAGCCACTTTTTTCGACGATGAGTTTCACTTTTTCAAATAAAGCTTCATCTTTTGCTTCATTTTCTAGCTGTTTAATTAAATCTAGAAATACCTTTAAGGCATTTGATGCCCGTGCAGTTAATTGGTTTTGCTTGATTAAGGTGACGGCCGCCTGCCACAGGGATATTTGCTGATCTCGGGCTAATAAGCGAATTTCCTCGATGGTTTTATTACCGATACCTCGGGTTGGTGTATTTACAACGCGTTCAAATGAAGCATCATCATTACGATTTGAGATAAGGCGCAGATAAGCCAGGGCATTTTTAATTTCCATGCGTTCAAAAAAACGTAAGCCACCATAAACACGGTAGGGTGTACCGGTATTCATTAGCTTTTCTTCAAATTGTCGGGACTGTGCATTGGAACGGTACAAAATGGCTACATCCTGACGTAGTTCGCCTTCACTGACCCATTTTCTGATTTTCTCAACCACAAAATAGGCTTCATCTTGCTCATTGAATGCAGAATAAACAGAAATAAGTTCACCATCTCCGGAGTCTGTCCATAATTCCTTGCCCATTCTTGATTCGTTTTTATCAATCAAAGCATTGGCTGATTTAAGAATATTACCGGTTGAACGGTAGTTTTGTTCCAGCTTGATTAGCTGATGATTGGGGTAATGTTTCTGAAAGTGCTGTAAGTTTTCAATTTTAGCGCCACGCCAACCATAAATGGATTGGTCATCATCACCCACCACAAACAAATTGTCTTTGCCCTCGGTTAATAATCGTAACCAGGCATATTGAATGGTATTGGTGTCTTGAAACTCATCCACATGCACTTGCTTGAATCTATCCTGATAAAATTGCAATAAGTCTTCATTATCTCGTAATAATTCATGTGCCCTGAGTAATAGCTCAGCAAAATCGACCAATCCTGAGCGATTGCAAATATCTTCATAGGCTTTATACAGTATCAGTTGAGTG
This sequence comes from uncultured Methylomarinum sp., assembly GCA_964572325.1. Lineage (GTDB taxonomy): Bacteria > Pseudomonadota > Gammaproteobacteria > Methylococcales > Methylomonadaceae > QPIN01. The sequence goes on along the minus strand of CAZNGU010000589.1, from coordinate 113 downwards.
CGGTTAAATAAATCTGCTGGCTCTTGCATGTGCCTTGCCCGAATTCCTTCATCTTTTTGGGCGTTTATAAACCACATGATCTGTTTGGGGGGGTATTTTGAATCATCAATATT
>CAZNGU010000588.1:0-1965 GCA_964572325.1 uncultured Methylomarinum sp. | reverse complement strand
AGTCATGCAAGCATTAAAGCCAAAAGATGTGTTTGTGGTTTCTTCACTTGACCGTGCTTTTCGCTCTTCATTAGATGCGCTTTCTGAACTGGAAAAGCTGCACCAGCGTGGCATTCAGTTTTTATCCCTATCACAGAATTTTGATACCACCACGCCCGATGGTAAATTTCTCTACACATTAGCGGCGGCTCTTGCGACTTGGGAGCGAGAAATTTTAAGCCAGCGAACAAAAGAGGGGCTGGAAGCCGCAAAGCGGCGCGGCAAAAAGCTGGGCAGACCCAGAAAATTAAGCAATGAGCAAATAGCCAAAGCTCGGCAAGCATTAGAAGCAAATTTTTATTCTTCCATGACCGAGCTAGCTAAATCTTTCCATGTCCATGAGCGGACATTAATACGCGCTTTGGAAAGATAAACTTAAAAGGTAAGGGCAACAGCCCTCTCTACTCCCAAAATACCAAACTTTAAATTAAGCCACATGCGCTGTGTATGTGGCTAAAGGGATTTTTACGCCCAAAACCCACCAAAAGAAAGGACTTAAGAAAATGTTGAAACGGACTTTCAACCAAACAGCACCGCATGACTTTGAGATCATGGAGGCAAACGGAATTTACCGTCAGGTTTCTGATGATGAAATTATCGAAACCGCCCTATCAATTATTAATGCTCGCTTTGTAAAAGGAACAGGCATTACTAAAGCTCAAGATGCCTATGATTTTCTACAATTGGAATTAGGCAATATTGAGCATGAAGTATTTGCCGTAATCTGGCTAGATAATCAACATTGTGTCATAGAATTTGAAGCATTATTTAGAGGTACGATTGATGGCGCAAGCGTCTATCCTCGCGAAGTGGTTAAATCCGCGCTTAAGCATAATGCGGCGGCGTGTATTTTATGCCACAACCACCCATCAGGCTTAGCGAAGCCCAGCCAGGCAGATAAAAATATAACTAAAAAGCTCAAAGCTGCTCTTGATCTAATTGAGGTGAGAACCTTAGATCATGTCATTATTGCGGAAAACAATTATTCATTTGCCGAACATGGACTAATTTAAAAAAGCAAGCTGCCAAGGAGGGCGCAATATGTACGCAAGAGATTATAAAACTAAAGGACTGCCACTTATAAGATTAAGTTGGAACATTGGAATAGTGAACGCCACAACGGAAAACTTTAATATGTGCGCTGAGGAAATATTTAAAAATGAAGATTTTCAAAATGCACATAATGCATTAAGTGGCGTTTTTTGCCTTGTTCCTGATGAATTGGGCATTCTTTTTTAAAGTGGAAATTTTACTGCCAGATAATGGTAGCTTTTCCAATATATTAGATTAATGATTCCAAAAAATATGGACTTCTTCAAAGCTGGTTTCGACAGTATAAACATCACCGTTTAATTCCATATCACGCCCCATGCGTTCATAATCAATATAAAAAGCTAGGTTTTCAGGGATTTCACTGGTTTCTTCTGTAAGCTCTTCGGCATAATCAGCCAATGATTTATAACAACCGCAATAATTTTCTTCTATTGCTTTTCTGGCATCATCCAAAGAATCATCAAAATAATTTAATAATTTGCCTGCTATTTCTGGGTTTTTATCGATAAAACTAGCGATTTCATGCGCTGTTTCGATTCCTGTATATTCTCCAATTCTGTAGCCACCAAAACCTTCATAATCATGAATCACGTATTCTTCGGCAAAATCTTCTGGGCTTTCTGCCAGCATGTTATTTATCTGTTCTTGAATATCATTTAAATTATCAGCGGTATTAATCCATACACCATGTAATTTACCGTTATTGTAAGCGGCTAAATCTGCAATATATATTCTAATTTCACCAGTCATAGTCCTTTTCCTTTTAGCTATTGAAGTTATAAGCAAAGCTTTTTTGCCTTGCGTTTGAACTTCTGGCGACTAGGCCGACTAGGGGGGGTGAAAAAATCCAGAAAAATTGCGGAGGGTCTATCC
>CAZNGU010000587.1:0-1982 GCA_964572325.1 uncultured Methylomarinum sp. | reverse complement strand
TAACAACCTCCAGCAAGAACAAACGCCTTTCATGTACGAAGTTTTACTGCGCTTAAATGACGATGAAGGATCATTGATTTCTCCTGGAAACTACATTCCTGCGGCAGAACGTTTCAGCCTGATGAAAGACGTGGACTACTGGGTTATCGAAAATACCTTCAAACAGCTTTCAATACTCTACAAAGATGTCTCGCACTGTGACATCCGCCTGTTTATTAACATTTCTGTAAACTCACTAACCAATACGCAGTTTTCAGATTTTGTGATTCAGCAATATAAAAAATATAATATTGCGCCCGATGCTGTCTGCCTGGAAATATCTGAATCTAAAGCAATAAAAAATATTACTCAAACAGCAGACATAATCACTCAACTTCGAAAATATAATATTAAATTTGCACTTGATGATTTTGGCGCAGGAATCTCTTCTTTTTCTTACCTGAAAGACCTGCCGGTTGATTATTTAAAAATTGATGGCGATATTATTAAAAACATTTCACAAAACACAACAGATAAGGCAATGGTTGCAGCCATAAACCAGATTGGAAAAGTAATGAACATAGAAGTCATTGCCAAACACGTTGAAAATGCTTTCACCTATAAGCAGTTAAAAACACTCGGCATAGAATATGCGCAAGGATTTTATCTGAACAAGCCAAAACCACTTGCTGAAAGTATTGAAAAACTAAAAACATCAGCCAGCTCAGACTCAGCTCGGCATTAACAGTAACATATAAAAATATCAGTAGAAAAAACCTTGTATTTACACTTGCCTAATAGCAGAAAGTTTAATTATTTTTCTGACAAGACGGCTCATCATCCAACATACCCACATCTGCAATTCGTGTCCAGATTTCCGATTTCAGAGTTATTGCTGAATTTTGAGAATCGATAAAATATATTTTTAAGGCATGCCCGGCATCAAGTAATTCCAACTCTAGCTCAAACTGTTTATTTGAGTGCATATCAGCCGAAACCAAAAAACGATTTTTACCCAGACTTTTCACCGAGCCAGAATAAATCTGATAACACGCCAATCCATTATCAACTTCATCGCCATCGAAATCATATTCAATAATTGACCCATCACTGGTAATACGGGTATAAATAACATCGGTTTTTGCGCCTTGTTTTTCGGAGCTGTTCCACAAACCCACCAAATCAGAAACTTCTACCTGTGTTGAGCTTCCACCGCCCGGCGCACACGCAGTCATTAACATTAAAGCAAAAATAATCAGATAGCGTTTCATGTTCAACATACTTACCTGCCTATGAATACAGTTAAAGGGGAAATATTACCTTAAGAAATATTTAACCTGGCAAACTTTCGCTTTCCAACCTGAAAAACAGCAACAGTGCCTTTCTGAATTTTCACCGTTTTATCTGCTATTTTTTCACCATCTATTTTTGCTGCACCCTGTTGTATCATTCTCATGGCATCACTGGTACTGGAACATAAACCAGCATCTTTCAACAAATTCGCAATCGCATAACCTTCAGCGGGTGCCTCAAAACTGAGCTCAGGAATATCATCCGGTATTCTATTTTTAGCAAATTGCGCAATAAAACCTTCGCGAGCTGCCGTAGCTTCGGCTTCACTATGAAATCGCGCGATAATTTCTTCTGCCAGTAAAAACTTAATATCACGCGGATTTTTGCCCTGCTCCATCTCTGCTTTAAAGCCTTCAATTTCTGGCATGGGTCGGAAACTCAATAACTCAAAATAGCGCCACATCAAGTCGTCAGAAATCGACATAATTTTGCCGAACATGTCTTTCGGTGCATCGGCTATACCAATGTAATTATTCAGCGATTTGGACATTTTCTGCACTCCGTCCAAACCCTCAAGAATCGGCATGGTCAGCACACATTGTGGTTTTTGACCATGCTGCTCCTGTAATTGACGCCCCATCAATAAATTAAATTTTTGATCGGTACCGCCCAGTTCTACGTCCGCCCGCATCGCTACCGAATCATAGCCC
>CAZNGU010000586.1:0-1988 GCA_964572325.1 uncultured Methylomarinum sp. | reverse complement strand
CTAAAATCAAAGCGTTCCTGTAATAAAGAAATCTTGCAAAGCAGTACTGCACGCGGTGTCTTTTTTAGCTCATTAACCACTATGTGCAGTTTTAGTAGCCTGGCCTTTACATCCCATGTCGGCACTGCCAGTATGGGTTTATTACTCGCTGTAGGAATTTTCTTTACATTAGTCTGCACACTTATTGTTCTTCCTGCTTTTTACGGCAATAACAATCAATAGGTATTTTTCATGTCTTTCAGTATCGCCGATCTTTTTTCCGAACATTTTGATGCTAAATTTGAATTGCACGAACAGCATCTCAATAATCAAATGGTCAGAGTATTAAGAACCATAGGCTATGACAGAAACTATAAAAAAGCGCTTGGCCAATATTTATACGATGAAGACAATATTGAATACCTGGATTTACTGAGTGGCTTTGGAGTCTTTGCCATAGGACGCAACCACCCAACCGTTATTAATGCGCTGAAAGAAACACTGACCCTGGAACTTCCTAACCTGGTACAAATGGATGTTTCCTTATTGAGTGGTTTACTGGCAGAAAAAATTCTGGCAACAACCCCGGATAACACCAATAAACTGTTTTTCTGTAATTCAGGTACCGAAGCCGTTGAAGCCGCCATTAAATTTGCCCGTTACACGACCAAACGTGAACGCATAGTACACTGTGAGCATAGTTTTCACGGCTTAACATTAGGTGCTTTAGCACTTAATGGTGAAGAAATTTTTAGAGAGGGTTTTGGGCCGCTATTACCCGGTTGTAATGCCGTCCCCTTTAACGACTTGGAGGCATTGGAGCAAGCATTAAGTAATAAAGACGTTGCCGCCTTTATTGTGGAACCCATTCAAGGAAAAGGGGTTAATGTTCCCGATGATAATTATCTGCCTGAGGTTGAACGTCTCTGCAAAAAATATGGCACCCTGTTCGTTGCCGATGAGATCCAGACGGGCATAGGCCGAAGCGGAGAATTTTGGGCAATAGACCACTGGCAAGTTAAACCCGATATGATTTTAATGGCCAAAGCCCTTTCTGGTGGTTTTATTCCAGTCGGCGCAGTAGCTATGAGCCAGAAAATCATGGATACTGTTTTTAATCGTATGGATAGAGCAGTGGTTCATGGCTCCACATTCTCAAAAAATAATATGGCCATGGCCGCAGGGCTGGCAACCTTGCAAGTCATGGAAGATGAAAAGCTGGTAGAAAACAGTGCCAAGATAGGCACTGACATTATCAATTCGATTAATGCCACTGCCAGCAAATATGAATTTCTTAAAGAAGCAAGAGGAAAAGGGCTCATGATTGCAGTTGAATTTCAGCCACCCAAAAGCCTGAAATTAAAAGCCGCCTGGGCCATGCTGGAAGCAGCTAATAAAGGATTGTTTTGTCAAATGGTGACCATACCCTTATTTAAAGAACATCACATGTTGACTCAGGTTGCAGGACATGGCATGAATGTGGTTAAACTACTCCCCCCTTTAAATCTTAACAATAAAGACAGGGACTGGATAGTTAATGGCTTTGATGTAGCGATTGCAGAAACCCATAAAATACCGGGTTCAATTTGGGAACTGGGTAAAAACCTGGCCAGTCATGCTATTAAAAACAAAAAAAAATAATACTGATTCCTGTCTAATTTTTCCTCTTATTCTCACGGAGGCCATGAGAACTAGAAATTCAACCATACTAAGGAGTGAGGCTTTAATAACTTCCCGATTTTGGCGCAGAATTTTGACTTCACAGGAGTGTTTATAAAATAGGCGCGACATACATGGATGTATAAGTGTCGCTTGAAGCAGGATGCTGGTTGAGACCATAGCAGGCTACGCAACTCATTTTATAAGTGCTTCTGTGGGGCTGAGGCTCCAATATAATGTCTCCTGTAAAAAAGGCTTAAAATATTGTAACTATTCAGCATGATTTTGCTAAGGATGTAGGGTATTGATTTATCAGGCTTCTGAAACAGGACGTTTCAGAGAGCTTACAT
>CAZNGU010000585.1:0-1989 GCA_964572325.1 uncultured Methylomarinum sp. | reverse complement strand
CTCGACATCTGGAAAAAAACAAACCAGAACGCACCCTTTTGAAGGCATTATTGCCAATATGGAAAGACGTTATCATGAGACAGAGTCCCAAATGGTACGAGATGAACTGTCAAAATATCTGTCACAAAAAACCTGCGAGCAATGCCAGGGTTCCCGCTTAAATGAGGCTGCACGCCATGTTTTTATTAATCAGCAAGCCCTACATAAAATAACCTGTTTACCCATTAAACAAACCCTGGAATTTTTCAGTCAACTGCACTTACCCGGCCATAGAGGTGAAATTGCCGAAAAAATCAATAAGGAAATTCAGGAACGCCTGGAATTTTTAGTTAATGTCGGGCTGGATTATCTGACTCTTGATAGAAGTGCTGATACCTTATCGGGAGGCGAAGCCCAGAGAATTCGGCTCGCCAGTCAAATAGGAGCGGGCTTGGTTGGAGTCATGTATGTACTGGATGAGCCCTCCATAGGACTTCATCAAAGGGATAATCAACGCTTGCTTAATACCCTGTTTCGCTTACGTGATTTGGGAAATACCGTTATCGTAGTAGAACATGATGAAGATGCCATAAACTCTGCACAACATATTATTGATATTGGCCCGGGGGCAGGTATTCACGGGGGTGAGATTGTAGCTATGGGTACCGCAGAAGAAATTAAAAATAATCCGGCATCGCTGACCGGACAATATTTATCGGGAGCACAAAAAATTGAAATCCCGAAATCACTTACCGCTATTAATAAAGAAAAATTAATTACCATCCATAATGCTCGCGGCAATAATTTACAAAATATTACAATTTCTTTTCCTATCGGACTTTTAAGCTGTGTTACCGGTGTGTCCGGTTCTGGAAAATCAACTTTAATTAATGACACACTGTATCGAAGTGTTGCTCGCATCATTAATAAAGCCAGTTGTATTCCAGCACCTTGTGATGAAATCAGCGGCCTAAAACAGATTGATAAAGTAGTTGATATTGATCAAAGCCCTATTGGTAGAACGCCACGTTCTAACCCAGCCACATATACCGGAATTTTTACCCCGGTGCGTGAATTATTTGCAGCCACTGCTGAAGCCAGATCCAGAGGATATACCCCGGGTAGATTTAGCTTTAATGTCAAAGGCGGTCGCTGTGAGGCCTGCAAGGGTGATGGTGTGATTAAAGTAGAAATGCATTTTCTACCGGATATTTTTGTCTCTTGCGATATTTGCCAGGGTAAGCGCTATAACAGAGAAACTCTGGGTATTCGATATAAGGGAAAAACAATCAATGAAATTCTTGAAATGACAGTAGAAGATGCCGCTGAATTTTTTAGCCCCATTCCGGTGCTTGCAAAAAAACTACAAACCCTGATTGATGTAGGATTAAGCTATATCACCTTAGGACAAAATGCAGTTACCTTATCAGGAGGTGAAGCGCAACGGGTAAAACTGGCAAAAGAATTATCTAAAAGAGATACAGGAAAAACACTTTATATTTTAGACGAACCCACCACGGGATTGCATTTTCACGATATTAAACAATTACTTTCAGTCTTGCACACCTTACGCGACCATGGAAATACCATTATTATTATCGAGCACAATCTGGATGTAATAAAAACTGCTGACTGGGTGATTGATATGGGTCCCGAAGGAGGCAATGGCGGAGGTACACTGGTTGCGGAAGGAACACCCGCAGAAGTATCCAGAAACAAGGCTTCTTATACAGGGCATTATCTAAAGCGATTTTTTAAAGATTAGATAAAGATTTCGCTAACCACTCAAAAAATGCAATTTTTCAATGTAATTCTGGTATTCAGCTGAATTTGACTCATAAGTGATCGCAGCTAAGCAAACATTTTAAGTGGATGTGCTGACGATAGGAAGCGCATCAATGGTATAAAGACGCGTTTCGTAGCTCAGCACTCCTGCAAATTTTCCTTAGAAACAAGTACTAAGGAACGGGTACGAAATAACTTGAGCAACTAGCGCGGTATTTTTGTTCG
>CAZNGU010000584.1:0-1989 GCA_964572325.1 uncultured Methylomarinum sp. | reverse complement strand
CCCCCACCAATAATTTTACCCAGGGTCGTCAAGTCGGGAGACACATTATAAACGCCTTGCGCACCTTGCAACCCTACTCGAAACCCGGTCATGACTTCATCAAAAATCAATACGCTATTATGTTCATCACAAACCTTACGCAATGTTTCTAAAAAACCAGGTAAAGGAGGAATACAATTCATATTGCCCGCTACGGGTTCAACAATAATGCAGGCGATCTCATCACCAATGTCTGCAAACAAGTTATTGACCATTTCACTGTCGTTATAACTTAAGGTTATTGTATCTTCGGCTAAACTGGCGGGCACCCCGGGAGAACTGGGTACACCCAAGGTTAAAGCGCCTGAGCCGGCTTTGACTAACAAAGAATCCGAGTGACCATGATAACAGCCTTCAAACTTAACGATTTTATCGCGACTGGTATAGCCACGAGCCAGGCGTAGTGCACTCATGGTTGCCTCAGTACCGGAACTCACCATGCGAACTTTATCAATGGAGGGCACTAGCTCACAAACCTTAGCGGCCATTAAGGTTTCAATTTCGGTTGGCGCACCAAAACTTAAACCTTTTTCTGCTGTTTGTTTTACCACCTCAATTACTTCGGGATGGGCATGGCCTAAAATCATGGGGCCCCATGAGCCGACATAATCTAAATAAGGTTTATTTTCGCTATCATAAATCCGTGAACCCTTCGCATGGTCAATAAAAACAGGCGTGCCACCTACTCCACTAAACGATCTAACGGGTGAATTAACGCCCCCGGGAATTACTTTTTTTGCTTCAGAAAATAAATTGTTTGCTTGAGTCATAATATCTTGTGATTAATGAATAATTCATAAAGAATAAGGTAAGGCAAAGACTGTATCAAGTAAATACTTTGTGGATTTAAATTAAATGAACGGTATCGACAGTGAACTATTTAAAGATGCAGCAATCCATCAGTTATTAATTTTTTAATAACTGGCGACGTATATGTCAGAACCCAAAAATCTATCCAATCAAATAAAATCTGATGTTTTTCTACGTCAACAATGGATTTCAGTTGCCGCTTATTTTAAAGCAGAAGCGACAGGTTTTGATCCGGAAAAAGATCTTAATAATTGGTTAGAAGCTGAAATTGAATATAATGAATTGCAAATTCAGTCCTTTATTTTAAGGTGTCAGGAAGATGGTGGTATTTCAATAAATAGCCTGCGTAGCTTAGCTGCAGCAATGGGTGTATGTAATGCAATGCAGATAAGGGATAAAGCACAGTTAATTCGTGAAATTCAAAAGGCTACGCATCACCGCCCTTGTTTTCAAACTACTTACCAGGAACCTTGTAAAGATACCGCATATAAGTGCCCTTGGATCAAGGAATGTCAGAAATTAATCGCGATATGGTACCGATAGGCAAATAGTTGTAGAAAATTCCGCCAGGCTACGTGGCTGGATGATTTAATCTTACTCTGACCCCCTATTATTCTCTGACCCCCTATTATTTATACCAAGTAAGCACATGCGTACATAAAAACAGGGATTCTAGCTTATAACTGAGTTTTTTAATCTATACTAGATTGATAACATAACAACACCCTTTATTCCGATGCCATCTACTATGCATTCTGATAAAAAAACTGTACAGGCTGAATTATTACCTTTTGCGCTTAATGAAAAAGCATTAAAGCAATGGCTCAAGGATTTGAACTCATCTGACGAAATTGAAAAGCTGACATCATTTACCTCAATACTCTCTATTTTTAGCCAGCTAGAGATGCAGGCAAAGTTGCGCTTTATATTGCTTAAACAAATATCACTTGCACTAAACTCACTGTGTAGACAGCTTGATAAAACGTATAGTAAAAGCTATTTTCCTTTTTCCAAGCAAAATCAGTTAAACATTGAATTTTCTATTCAAGCCTATTCAAGTATCGCTAATAATTGTCTATTACTATGTGAAGATGCGGATTTTAAGCAAGGCAATACATTTTCTCAGCAGCAAAAAGCATC
>CAZNGU010000583.1:0-2008 GCA_964572325.1 uncultured Methylomarinum sp. | reverse complement strand
ATCAACAGCTATAATTTGTCCCGTTATATAGCCAGCATCTTTAATTAAAAACAATACTGCCTTTGCAATATCATCAGGCCTACCATTACGCTTTAAAGCCACTCTTTGCAATATTTCAGCCTTATCCTGATCTGAACAATTATTTTCTGGCCATAAAATTGCACCAGGACTAACACCATTGACTCTTATTGCAGCCCCTAGCTCTTTGGCTAAAACCTTTGTCATTGAAGCCAGACCAGCTTTGGCAATACTGTATACCGGATACCCCTTTAGCCCTCGCTCAGCATGAATATCAATAATATTAACGATACATCCGTTTTTAGCTGCTAATGTAGCTGACAATGCCTGAGATAAAAAAAACGGTGCTTTCAGATTGCTTCCCAACAATTCATCCCAGTCCTGCTCTGATACCTCAGCTACAGATTTAGGATAAAATGCAGATGCATTATTAATCAGAACATCCAGAGAACCCCAGGCAAACTCAGCTTCTTTCGCCAACCGAGTTAATTCATCCATATTCAACAAATCCGCCTGCATCATTTTTACTGAACCCGGCCTTTTATGGTTTAATTCGTCATAAAGCTGAAGCACATCTTGTTTTGATGATCTATAGTGTAAAAATACATTGCAACCTTCATTATGTAGCAACCTGGCACAGGATGCACCTATGCGTTTCGCCGCACCGGTAATTAACACATTTTTTTTATTTTCCACACTGAATCCCATGAACAAATTTAGCGGTCGGCTGGTTTATCTAAGTTTAACAATCCTGTTTTTATCAGCTTGCGAAAACCCCAGCCCTGTTTTTGAAAAACTTTCTCCAGATGCTATCATCCTGGCCTTCGGTGACAGCCTTACCTATGGCTCAGGCGCATCACAAAATGAAACCTACCCAGCAATTTTAAGCGCACTCAGTTCTCACGAGATTATCAACGCTGGCATTCCCGGTGAAATAAGCCGAAGTGGTCTTTATCGATTACCTAGTTTACTAGATGAGTACCAACCGGAACTGCTGATTCTTATTCATGGTGGCAACGACATGCTTAGGCGTATCCCTCAACAACAAACCACTGACAATCTAAAACAAATGATTAATGAAGCCAAACTTCGCAATATTAAAGTTGTAATGCTTGGCGTGCCAGAATTCAAACTTTTTTTACTGAGTAGCGCAGAATTTTACCAATTAGTTGCTGACGAACACAAAGTACCTATTGATCTGGAAACATTACCGAAAATTCTTAGTACAAATTACTTAAAATCAGATGCTATACACCCCAATAACAAAGGATATCGACTCCTGGCCGAAAGTATTTATAATTTATTAATCGATTCGGGGGCGCTGTAAAGCCCTTATTTGATTATCGCGCCGAGGGCGGACGCTCCTACACCTAGGAGCCTTCCAGCTCAACACTCCGAGCAAACGCTCCGTTCGTCTTTCGTCCTTTAACCTTTCGCCTGCTCTTCATCCTTCCTTACAAAAAAACGTGAGAATAACAATCCAGATTCAAACAACAGCCAGATAGGCACTGCCAGCAAGGTTTGTGAAATAGCATCGGGGGGTGTTAAAAACATGCCTAAAATAAAGGCGCCCACAATCACATAAGGACGTTTTTCCGCCAGACTTTGTGGCGTGGTCAATCCTGTCCAGACCAGAACAATCGTTATAATTGGAACTTCAAATGACAGACCAAAAGCAAAAAACAGAGTAAGAACAAAATCCAGATATTTTGCTATATCCGTCATCACTGCGACACCTTCAGGTGCTGCTGATGTTAAAAAACCAAAAACCAATGGAAAAACTACAAAATAGGCAAATGCAATACCCATGTAAAAAAGCCCTGTGCTTGCCACCAATAAGGGTAGAACCATCTTTTTTTCATGGCTATATAAACCTGGGGCGAGAAATGCCCAAAAATGATAAAGAATCACTGGCATCGAAAAAAAGACAGAAGCGACTAATGCTAATTTAAACGGGGTAAAGAATGGGGAGGCGACATCTGTCGCAATC
>CAZNGU010000582.1:0-2012 GCA_964572325.1 uncultured Methylomarinum sp. | reverse complement strand
GTGAACAATAGTATAAGGCACAAAAAAATAGTTACAACAGATATTTAGGTACTTTTTGGTTAAAATACCAATGAATTTCCTAACCATTGTAACCTGTTGATTTATTTATATTGTTAAAGAGCTTAAAAAACTTTGGTTAAAACAAGCTGTTTTTAATCCAAATAATCTTCTAGCAATCCTTTTGCCCATACTAATAATGGTTTTTTTTGTAGTAAAAGTCGTCTAGTATGTATTTCAGCAGTCTGCTGAAAAGGGTTGTCAAGGCGTGAATTATCTAATAGATAACAGTGATCACACAGTGAAAAAACCTGCTGAATAATATGTAATAGTCTAGTGATCTGACTACGGACTTTATCTTCTGGCACGCTATGTCTGCCTTCACTCACTCGTTGAACAATTCGTGCTTGATTGAGAGATATTAGATCTAAATGGATAAATACCCATACCATTTCATAGCCCATTACTTTTGCCCGCGCTATAAAATCTATTTTTGATGGATGCGAAAATACGGTTTCAAAACAAAAAGTGCGGCCTTCTTGTAATAACTGGAACCACATTTGTTTTGCAATTTTTGCAGCTTCATTACTATGAGCTTCAGGCTGTTTGGGATAAAGCTGTTTAACCAGAATATCCGTATTAACAAACGGTAAACCCAGTGGCTCAAGTCGTATTTTGTAAAAAGTACTCTTCCCAGCTCCATTACGCCCGACAAGCAGCCCAAGTTGTTTGTTCTTTTTCACTAAACAGATCCATTTAAAGCAACAAAATGTCCATTTTCAAATTGGCCTGTTGTAATATTTCTCTCTTGATCTATTTGCTCTAAATAACCTTGATATTTTTTTGATGCTTGATAGCGAATGCTACTGTTTGTCACCGTGTTGCTCAGCAAACCGGCCTTTCAATCCTTTTCCAGTGATTGAAAAATATCATCAGGATCAAGTGGTGAATTAAAAACAGGATCCGTTTTTAATATAGATAAGCCAGATGAAACGGACAGTAAAACATCTGGATCCAGTTCCGAAGCCACACGATGACCAAGAGAAACCCAATATTCGACCTGCTCTGTCGTACTGCGGTTAAACCGTTTGGCTGACAGTTTTGCTGTCTGCATTAGCTCTTCTTGCAACCGGATTGGCAGTGCTAATTTTGCCATATCTAAACCTCATTAGAACCAAGGGACAGTGGCGGTTTTGCTAAGGCCAAACTGATCAAATTTACCGGTGACAGACTTATCAAGTAATTCACCAAACTGAATATATCGACGATGCTTATGACCGTTTGATGAACTTTGTAATTCAAAATACGGATTATCAAGACCTTGTTGAAACATTTTTGCTTTATAGCCTTTTTTTTCTTCAGCAGAAATTGAGCCACGCTTAATCAACCGCCTTAATTTTGCCTCTGTCATATTCGCTTGTATGCGTGAAATCGTTCGATATTTCACATTACTAGGCACCGATTGAATTGGACTAACATCACAATACCCTGATAAACCACCTAACCAGTTTGATTGTTGTAATTCTGCTAATTGGGTTTCAGTACCATGCAGCCTAATAATACTACCTAAAAGAATTTTAAATTTAGGGAAGCTTACTCCAATTTCTGTTGTGTTTAATGAAAATAATGCTTTATGAAACTTGGAATAGGCTTTATTTAACAACAGATTCTCACGCATTTCAGCATCAGATTTTATTTTTATATCGACAAAATAATCCATTTTTATATCTCCCGAGTGCTGATAGAGGAAACATAAGCTAAGCCTTTTTTTCCCAGATAAAAACTTGAAACTCCTGCATTTTTTATCATAGTTTCTATCTCTTTGGCTTTGTCTCTACTTATATCAAGGTTAATTTCAAGTTGCCCGCTGGCTTTGGTCATTAATGAAACAACTTCCCCCACACCTTTTATCCTTGCTTTTCGAATGTAAGGGTTGCCCCAAATTTTCTTTTTCTCGCCTCTGTTAAAACGGTTCTTACAGTCTTTGGTGGTAATATCTCGTTTAGAACTTCCGC
>CAZNGU010000581.1:0-2014 GCA_964572325.1 uncultured Methylomarinum sp. | reverse complement strand
TGGAAATCACACTTCTCAGACACGGAAAACCTATTATTCCCTCGTTAAATAAACTAAGCGCATCTTCATTTGACGAATGGGTGCGGGAATATAATTTGTCTGGTTTATGCTCGTCATCTAAACCAACCATGAAAGCATTTAATTGTGCCAAAAAATGTAATGTTATCGTTTGCAGTGATTTACCTAGATCAATAGAATCGGCAAAAGCATTAAATGCAGGTGATGTCTTTTTATCTAATGCAATATTTAATGAAGCAGGTTTACCAGTTGCCAAGTGGCACACATTAAAACTATCACCCAAAGTATGGGCTGTTACGTTTAGGGCACTCTGGTTGCTGGGCTATTCTAGGAATTCTGAATCATTTAAAGAAGCAAAAGAAAGAGCAATAGAAGCGGTTAAAAAACTAACAGAAATAGCCCATGAGTATGACAGCGTATTATTTGTAGGTCATGGAGTTTATAATCGTATTTTGGCTAATGAGCTAAGAAGGTCAGGTTGGTCTGGCCCAAAGAACCCTGGCTCAAAACATTGGAGCATGGGTGTTTATGAATGTGAAAAAACATAACAAGCGCATACAGCGGACTGCAAAAAGCGTCACAGCTTTTTGCACCCGCTGATGCGAGACGTTAAGCAAAAAAACAAATTCAAAACGCAACAAATGGCTAAATGAAAAAACATATAAAAGCAGCACTCACAGTTCTTATACTATCCAGCTCATCATACAGTTTAGCCAAAGATAACGAACACCTTCACAATCATACGGAACATGCATATGCCCCAGTTGGTGTAATGGGAGAACACCCGCACAGCAAAGGTGACTGGATGTTCACTTATTCTTATAACACCATGGAAATGAAAAATAACCTGCTCGGAACAAGTAAAGTCAGCACGTCACAGGTACTCGCTGATTTCATGGTGTCGCCTACCAGCATGACAATGCAGATGCATATGTTTGGCTTGATGTACGGTGTCAGTGAAAAACTTATGCTCATGGGAATGATGCCATATAGTTTAATTTCAATGGATCATACAAATCGAATGGGAACGGACTTTACTACCGAATCTGAAGGGATCGGCGATTTTAAGTTATCAGGAACTTATACTTTTTATGAGCATGGCAATCGAAGAGCTTTATTAAATTTTGGCATTAACCTTCCTACTGGTTCGATTGATGAGCGGGATGATACGCCTGCTGGAACAAATCAAAAGTTACCTTACCCCATGCAATTAGGTTCGGGCACATATGATTTTCCCACCGGCCTTACCTATACAAATCAAATGGGGCTTTGGTCATGGGGAGGCCAGGCAAAAGCAACAATACGCACAGGAAAAAATGATAACAGCTATAGGTTGGGCAACGAATATGGTCTTACCGCATGGGGTGTCCGTAAAGTAAATAATTACATAAATGGTTCACTAAGAATTGATGGCAAGTCCTGGGGGGATATTGAAGGCAATGATCCTGAGTTAAACCCAATGGTGGTTCCTACCAGCCGTACAGATTTGCGCGGCGGAAAAAGAATTGATCTATTGATAGGCATTGATTTTATTTCTTCAAAAGGCGCATTAAAAGGAAACAGGTTGGGCGTTGAAGCCGGTTTTCCAGTTTATCAAAATCTTAATGGCCCACAGCTTGCGGCAAATTATCGTTTGTCAGTTGCCTGGCAGTTAGTGTTCTAAGCATAAAAGTTTAGTGCCACTTTATAAAAGCAAAACTCGTAACCACATTAAAACGTCAGGCCACTAAGATTCCTGCAGATTTACATAAATCGAAAGAGCCTGCTTTAATAATAAAGCATGGCCAGCCATCACCATCACTTCATTAGTGTAATATAACCTCGTTCGAATCTACCTCGCCACAATCGATTCGACAGCAACGGCATAACCACTTTAAAAACTTCAGGAATCATCCACGTGTCTACAAGCACAGAAAACACCTCCGAACGGCCTGAGCCGGTACCTTTTATCGAAGCTTTGATCTACTGGCTTAAACTCGGCTTCATCAGTTTTGGC
>CAZNGU010000580.1:0-2018 GCA_964572325.1 uncultured Methylomarinum sp. | reverse complement strand
GTTTTTTTATCGACAGAAGACCCTGGAAACATCGATGGGGACGGATGTCTTTCCCGCCAGATTTAGAATTCGATCATGGTCTTTACTATAGGCTACGAGACCTGGATGATTCAATGCTTGTTGAGACTTTCATTCCCTTAATTGGAACGGTAGCTACCCATAAATTTTTAGATCGACAGAACAAAGTACTCAAAGCATTAAGTAAAGCCTATCAGTAATTGTATTGGCGCAGGCCTAATATTACAAACGATACCAAATTGTTTATCACCTGAACGAAAACTATCAGCCCCATTCCGTCATTCAGTTCACTAGAAAATAGCTGTATGAAAGGCAAAAGCTAGCAAAAAAACGGTCAATTAGTACTGCTTACAACACACTCTTCTCTTAATCTAAATCAATATTTCATCGTAAAAAAAAGTGTAGTATTTTAATTGTCAAAAAAGCGATAATTTCTTAGTGGCTAAAGCCTTTTGTCCAAGAAAGATGAGTTTATTTTCACTCTAAATTTACATACAGCTAATTTTCTTTAACCTGTAGTGTGATATAAATATTGTTACTTTATGGTTTCGGCTAGCATCACTTTATTGCTTTACCCACAGCCTACGGTCCTATTAAAACTTATTTTTAAGAGGGAAAATAAAATGGCCATACAAAATAATGCAATAATGAAACTAATATTCTTGGCACTTCTTTTACTACTTACAGGGTGTACAAAAAGCTTTAATATCAATCCCGTGTCTCCGCCTCTCAATGTTTATTCATCTGAGTTAAAGACAGAAGTTAACTCATTTTCTCTTATTGATGCGCGTAATGATGAGGCTAAACCTCTGAATATTGGCACGTTGTCCGTCGTTCTCCCTAGTATGGGTGATGAAATCGACTATCTTGGGGAAAACCTAGTTAGCGTGCTTAGAGCAGAGGGTGTCAATATTGTTTATGAAAAAGGAAAGAAATCTGACATCGCGCTTAAGGTACTTACCTACCGCATCCGCAATTTGCGGACGAGTGGATTTTCACCTTATCATACCTTCACTACGTTTAGTGCTGATTTGATAAGTGATGGCTCACCACGGCGCATTACCGCTTATTTTAAAAACAGCAAGGTCCCAGTTTGGGCGTTTCGTGAGGTGGAGAGACCTTGTTATCAAATTCCTATCGAAGTAATGGTCAAAGAAATTGCCGCCAAGTTAAACGTTCATGTTTTCAAGCGGGTTGCCTCAAATGAAACAGTAGAAAAACTAATCGCATCCATCAATCCTGGTCCAACCGATGCCGCCAGTGAGCAATATCTCAAAGTACTTGAACTCGGCTATACAAATAATCCTACAGCTATTGAACCGCTTGTTCGCTTAACGGATCATAAAGAAACCATAATGCGAGCAGCGGCAATCTCGGCACTAGGTATACTTGCAGCGGAAAATCAATTCCCTTTGCTGAAAAATATTTATGATACGAAAGAAAAAATCGACAAGTCGATGGCGTTAAAATCGATCGGTGATCTTGATATACCTGAGGCTCGTGAGTTTATTCGTCAAGTAAAAATGTCTGAGGTTTATAGTCATGATGTAACAATTCGTGAAGTGGCCGACCTTTATCCTTGAATATTAACCTATTGCATAATAATTAACCGAATGTGTTTTGTTCTCTAATGGATCTAGGAATTTGTAATGTTAAATAAATTTGTGCCCGAACTACTTGTGCAATAAATTACATTGAGTTTAACATCCAAAAAATTTGTGTTACCTCTTGTTTGGAGTTTGTAAACCCACCAGACTCCGTTACGTAACTATTGCGTTTATTGTGTTTCTAAGTTTATATAAACCTGAATGACAGTTTTGGTCATTATGTGCCTATCGCCATCCTACCCATGTCCAACTGCTCTAGAAAAACAAATGACGACTAGTACACTTTTTATACCTTGCTAAAATAGTTTTGATTCTTCCTTAAAGATCACTCTTAAAAGAGCAGCATTAAGAAAATTACAGCTATACCAGTATAATCAATTGATTTTATACTAA
>CAZNGU010000579.1:0-2022 GCA_964572325.1 uncultured Methylomarinum sp. | reverse complement strand
AAATAAACTACCAGGATTACGCAGGATTTTTATTCGTCTTCAAGACGCAACGAAGAGAGCATAGCAAGCTATGTGACCGGAGTTGCAACGCAGAAGACGGATAAAAAGACAAGTAAGGCGGGTGGGTTATTTATTGCGAGTTGCCTAAGAACCTATTTATAAGCTTAAAATTATCTCTATATGTTGTGCTTTCGTCAGGCTCAAAAAAACTTGCAAAAAAATTGCAGCATAGGTACAATTCGAAAGATAAAATATTCGCTAGGGTTTAGCTTAATAATATCTTTGTAATAAACTACAGGTCACAAGCTTTACTCGTACTGTTTATATAAAACCCCTTATGGGGTTTTTTTGTTTTCTGGTTTTAATGAATGCGTAATGGCATCCACGTCTTGGCAAGCTTTATTCCCTGCAAAGATTTAACTAAAATCCAGCAACACATTCTCGGATATTTCGAAGTCTTAATTTTAATAATTTAAGATTTATTATGTTGTTAATGGAAGAGCCTCTGGCTCTTTTTTTATGTGTGTTAGTAAAGTGAGGCAATATGAAACAAGCACCTGAACATTTGGTGAAGCTAATTGAACCAATTGTAGAGGGGCTCGGCTATGAGTGCGTGGGTATTGAGTTTAACCCACATCCACAACATGGCCTATTACGAATATACATTGATACGGATGAAGGCATTGTTCTTGAAGATTGCACCAAAGTAAGCCATCAATTGAGTGGCATACTTGATGTAGAAGAACCTATTCCAAGCAATTATCAATTAGAAGTATCTTCGCCCGGTGCTGACCGGCCTTTTTTTAAACTCAGTCAGTTTGAAAAATTTATAGGGTGTACCGTCATCATAAATCTATTTAGACCCATTAATAAGCAAAGAAAAATTATCGGACAGATCGACAGCGTTGTAGATAACATTATACTTCTTAAGCAAGCAGATCAACGATTGGAAATCCCATTTCAGGCAATGAGCAAAGCGCGATTGGTACCTGAGTACGACATTAAAAAAGGAGGGCGAAATGGAAAATAAAGAAATTCTGTTGGTAGCAGATGTTTTTGCCAATGAGAAAGACATAGACAAAGAAATTGTTTTTCAGGCATTGGAATCAGCATTGGCTGCAGCAGCGGTAAAACGGTATGAATTCCATATCAATGCCCGGGTAGAAATTGATAGATCCACCGGCATCTATAAAACATTTCGTCGCTGGGAAGTAGTTGCTGAAAATAATGAAATTGATGGTGACCTAGAGTTTCCTACGGCACAGGTATTACTGGAGGCCGCTAAAATTGATGACCCAGATATTGAAATAGGTGACTTTATTGAAGATGACATTGAATCCGTCGACTTCTGTCGAATAGCCGCACAAACAGCAAAACAAGTCATTATTCAAAAAATCAGAGAAGCAGAACGCAAAAAAATTGTTATTGCTTATGAAGACCGCGTGGGTGAATTAATTACCGGCGTAGTCAAGAGGCTGGAAAAGGGCAGTGTTTACCTCGATTTAGGGGGACATGTAGAAGCTTATATTGCTAAAAAAGACATGATCCCTAGAGAATCCATTCGTATTGGCGACCGGATCCGTGGCTATCTTAAGGAAGTCAGGTCTGAAGTACGTGGGCCGCAACTATTTGTCAGCCGATCTGCCCCGGAATTATTAATTGCCCTGTTCAGGCTTGAAGTCCCAGAAGTAGGAGAAGGTCTGATTGACGTTCTGGGCGCTGCTCGGGATCCTGGTTCAAGAGCAAAAATAGCTGTAAAAAGCAATGACCCAAGACTTGATCCTGTAGGAGCCTGTGTAGGTATGCGAGGCTCACGAGTTCAAGCAGTGTCAAATGAATTAGCAGGGGAAAGAGTGGATATTATCCTCTGGAATGACAATGATGCTCAATTCGTTATTAACGCCATGGCGCCAGCAGAAATAGAAGCTATTGTGGTTGATGAAGACAAACACTGCATGGATGTATCAGTTGCCAGCGATAATTTATCTCAGGCTATTGGTCGAGGTGGACAGAACGTACGAT
>CAZNGU010000578.1:0-2031 GCA_964572325.1 uncultured Methylomarinum sp. | reverse complement strand
TATAAATCAATAGCTTATGCCATTAATAAAAAATAGTTGAGAATGAATTGTTGGCGTAAACGAAAATATATAGATTAAAAACGATATACTCTTTGCCTTTAATAATGTCCTAAAAATAGGGCGTTATTAAAGGCAAAGAGTATAGCTAGCATTTAGTTAGCCCTTATCGTAATTACAAAAAAAACTGAATTACATATCCATAGATTTCTGCTTATTCATCATTTTCTGATGATGTTTTTTCATCATCATTTTTTTCATTGCCCGCTTTTTTTCCTGGTGATCTTTAATAAGCTGAAGTTGTTCATCCATTAATGCCTGTTTCTTTTTAGCGTTTTTTTCTGCACCAATTCGATCAGAAAGATCATCTATCTCCAATATATATATTTGCCTGTCCCGGGCTTGCTTGTCTTTCATTTCTTCAGACATCTCCATGTCCATGCTTTTATTCATAGCTTGCCCAGAAGCTTTACTCTGTTGCATGTTCATTGGCTTGTCTTGTGCAAATACAGACATAGTGCCCATGGCTGATAAGAGAAAAATCGCAATTGACTTGTATACGTATTTCATATTTTAACCTTATTTAAAATAGTTGGTAGCAACTGCTTACTATTGCATAATGCTACGAAAGTAAAAAAATACCAGAACGGTTTATATTAGTTGCTCATGATGGACAATAACACTTTGTGAAGGTTCCATCGGGTAAGCATCCTCTCAAATCTTGGGAAAAATAGGAAAAAGATAACAAGATATGCTTTTTGCTAATTTTGCAAGAGAGTCAATCACCATGCCCTGATAAAATTATTATGCTGTCGGCCGGAAAACCTGGTAAAACTACCGTTAGAATCTCCACCCACATAAGCAGGAGCCTTTTCCAATAATGCTAGCTAACATTATTGGAAAAGGCTCCTGACCTTTGTGTTTAGCATTTCGCTGATATTTGGTTTTATCTTTAAATACCTGCGCTTTGTTAAATTGAAAAGCAAATTTTGCTACCGGATTTTTAATTCGCTTTACGTCTAATTCCTTTATCTTCTTTCTTTTTTTCATAAAAACACCTTAAATAAATTGGATTAATCACCATATAATATTAATATAGCGTGTTATTTGAACATAGAGTAGCTGTGAATTTCCAGAAAAACTTTGACGTTATTATTGTAGGTGGCGGACACGCTGGTACTGAGGCTGCACTGGCTTCTGCCCGTTGTGGTGCCTCAACATTATTGTTAACTCAAAACATCGACACTTTAGGACAAATGAGCTGTAACCCTGCTATTGGTGGGATAGGTAAAGGTCATTTGGTTAAGGAAGTGGATGCACTGGGTGGCGCAATGGCTCAGGCAGCTGATAAAGCGGGAATCCAGTTTCGCACCTTAAATGCCAGTAAAGGCCCGGCAGTTAGAGCAACACGTGCTCAAGCTGATCGTAGTTTGTATAAACAGGCCATCAGAAGTACCCTGGAGAACCAGGAAAACCTCATTCTATTCCAGCAGACCGTTGCTGATTTAATTGTAGAAGGTGATCGTGTCGTTGGCGTTAAAACCCAAATGGGGCTCGATTTTTCGGCAAAAGCAGTGGTACTGACTACAGGGACATTTTTAGGCGGACGTATTCATATTGGCCTGGAAAATTATAGTGGAGGCCGGGCTGGTGACCCGGCATCCATCGCTTTAGCTGATCGCTTACGAGAATTACCCTTACGGGTAGACCGACTGAAAACAGGCACGCCTCCTCGTATTGATGGCAGAACTATTGATTTCAGCAAGCTGGAAAAACAGCATGGTGATGAGGTGTTGCCTGTGTTTTCGTACATGGGGACGCGGGAACAACACCCACGGCAAATTCCCTGTTATATTACCCGTACTAACAGTAAAACCCACGATATTATCCGTTCGGGTATGGATCGATCGCCTATGTATACGGGTGTTATTGATGGGGTTGGGCCACGTTACTGCCCTTCCATTGAAGATAAAGTTGTTCGTTTTGCCGATAGGGATTCGCATCAGATATTTGTAGAACCGGAAGGCCTGCAAA
>CAZNGU010000577.1:0-2034 GCA_964572325.1 uncultured Methylomarinum sp. | reverse complement strand
CCCCTCGGCCGAGGATATCAAGCTGGCCTATGACCCTGATATCAGTTATGTGATTGTCTCCCTGGCCGCGCCGGAAGCGGAGGTTAAATCCTTTCGGATTAAGCAGGGAGAGGTTATCAGCGAAGAAATTACTTTGATCTAACGATAACGATGATGGTTATTGTTACTTTTAGACAGCACACTGAAGTTACGATCTAATATTAACTTGGGAGGAACGGGGATGACAGAGACAATAAAGGCCGATGCCAAAAAGGATTGCCGGGGAATAAGCTGCCCCATGAACATGGTTTATACCAAGGTTGGCCTCTCGAAACTCACGGCGGGAGAAATTCTTGAGGTACTTCTTGACGATGGCCCTCCCATCCACAACGTCCCTGGATCTGTAAAAAAAGAGGGCCATGAAATACTCTCTCAACACCAGTTAGAAGATGGGGCCTGGCAGCTCATGATCCGCAAAGCGTAACCTGCCATTTCAAGACATATCATCAGCCGCCGCCTATCTATTTATAGAAAATCGGGGACAGAATTATTTTCGCCAACTGACGCGAAAAAAATTCTGTCCCCTTAGCTTTTGGGTAGGCCTGTTCTTTGAGAGTAAAGATGAAATATGTTTTTCCACATCCTTACGCTCTCCCCTAAAAAATCGCTGACTGCCTTAAGTTCAAGGCAGTTATCCGTCTTGGCTGAATAGTTACCATTTTTTGGCCTTACCACAAGCCCCATGATTTGGAATAAATAATATAGAATACGAGAAGTAGATTACTTATGGCGTGGGCGACGATGCAGTTCCAAAGATCCCGCCGCCAATAGAGCAGAATATTGAGGAGGGCGCCGTAAACGGCCGCAGCCAGCCACTCAGGATGAGAGAGGGTAAAGAGAAAGGTTACCCAGATAAATGATTTCCAGGTGAAAACCCCGATTTCCTGTTCCTGCCAGTCCGGTGAAATAACCCATCTTAACAGAAAGCCGCGCCAAAAAACTTCTTCCACCACCGGAACCAGAACGGCAAGCCCCAGGATCCTGACCGCGATAAATCCCCATTGCCAGGCGGGGTTGGCAATGGACTGAAAAGGGTTAAACGAAATCCTCTCCCCAGGAACAAGCCAAGCCGGCATTAAATGAAAGATATATTGTTCCAAATTTAAACGGCAAAGGAAAATCCAAAGCACTATCCCGCCAATACCGACGATAATTCCAGGGGCAATATGACGGTGTACCTTGATTATGCCCCGGCCGCGCAACATAAAAATCGTTGCCATCCCCACTACAATAACGGTGCAGAAGTAAGCGAAAGGATAGAGATTAGAGAATTGAGCCGCGAATTGGCTAAAAACGAGATAAAGGGTAAAAGGCAGGACAAAAGGTAACATATGGGCTTAGAAGGTCAGGGGGTGAAGCTGCCCCAAACCTCTATCTTTGTTTTAATTGATTGATAGTAACTACTCAGTATAGTGCCTAAAAGGTAACATTCAGCGAAATGCCCGTAATTAGCGATAACCACTGAACGTAACTGCTCAGGAAAGCGCAGACTCCGGATGTGCCCAAGATGGGGGCTGCTGAATAGTTACGATTGACACTCCAAATTTTCCGGCCAAACCAGCCAATATCGACCGACAAAGTACCAGTAATATACAAGCAATATTGACGCCAATTGTATTTTTTAAAAAAATAGAAATTTAACGTTTTTTCAAATAGTTAACAATAATTAGTCAACGCCTGAGACTTTTTATCTGTCCCAAAAAATAACTAATTTCCGGAAAAAGTTTCCAAAAATCCGGAATTCCAAAAAGACCAGGGAATTTATAGTTTTTTTCACCATATAGGTGAATGCAGAAGGTTTAAAATATAATTTTCAGTGTCCTGCTCGCTGTGGCTTGTTTAAAGTATCAAGAATACCATACCTATTCTTCAGGGGAAAACACAGATCTAATTATCTTTCATCTTGACAGAGATATTTTTTCACCTTATTAGTTAACACATTAATTAATAAGGAGCTAACTAAATGAGCATCTGTGATTCCAACCCCCTGCCCCG
>CAZNGU010000576.1:0-2036 GCA_964572325.1 uncultured Methylomarinum sp. | reverse complement strand
ACTGAAGAAATTCAGCGACGTTATGGCTTATCTTATGAAGAAGCAGGCCTGGCCAAAAGACATGGCGGCTTACCGGACAATTACATTTCTGATGTTCTGGATCCTTTTAAAAAAGCCATGATTCAACAAATAGCTCGATCCCTGCAATTTTTTGTATCTTCGAGTGCTAATAGAGAAGTTGATAATATTGTTCTTGCCGGTGGCTGTTCTTCAATACCCGGACTTGAGAAGCTGGTTGAGCAAAACCTGGGAATACCCGCTTATGTATCAAACCCTTTTATCAATATGGCCTTATCCAATAAAGTAAAACCACAAAGTTTAAGCAATGATGCTCCGGCTATGATGATCGCATGTGGTTTAGCGTTAAGGAGTTTTGATTAATGGCAAAAATTAATTTGCTTCCATGGCGTGAAGAACTTCGACAGCAAAGGCAAAAAGACTTTATAGCTGCAATAGTTGCTGCTGTTGTGCTTACGCTCATATTGCTTATGCTAGTCTGGCTACATATTGAAGACAAGAAAGAATATCAGCTAAAGCGCAATGGTTTGTTAGATAAAGAAATTCAATATGTTAATAAAAAAATCAAAGAAATCAGGGATATTGATAAAAAGAAAGCAAAATTATTAACTAAAATTGAAGTCATTCAAACCCTGCAAGAAAGTCGCCCCCAAATAGTTCATTTGTTTGAAGAATTACCCAAAAGCACGCCAGATGGTGTATTTCTTTTAAAATTCAAGCAAACAGGGAAAAATTTGACATTTAAAGGTAAAGCACAATCACAGGCAAGAGTCTCCGCTTATATGAAAAGCATAGAAGCTTCACCTTGGCTAGAATCCCCGGTTCTGGATGTTATTAAAGGTACGGGCAAAGAAAGCCAGGGTTCCTTAAACAATTTTTCAATGCGTGCCAAGCAAGGAGAGCACAAAGCAAAGGACTCGGAGGCTATGAAAAAATGAACTTATCTGAAGTAAACTGGGATGTTAACGCGGCAGGTAGCTGGCCTTTTCCAGTAAAAATAGCTACCATCGTTTTATTTTCTGTTTTGGTTATGAGCTTATTTATTTATTTTGTCACCCTTGACCAACTTGATGAATTGGAGCAGTTAGAACAGAAGGAACAAACACTAAAAAAATCATTTGAAGTTAAACAACGCAAAGCCATCAATCTGCCCGATTACCGAGATCAACTCAAACAAATTGAAGCATCATTGGGCGAAATGATCAAGCAAATGCCAACCAAAGCAGAAGTAGCAAACTTATTGATAGATATATCACAAACAGGACTGGCTAGTGGCTTGGAGTTTCGCCTTTTTAAGCCTGCAAACAGCTTAAGAAAAGATTTTTATTCGGAGCTACCTATTAACATACAGGTTGAAGGAAAATACGATGAGCTAGGGCTATTTGTCAGTGGATTAGCGGCTTTACCACGTATAGTAACCGTTCATGATGTGGTAATTTCTCCACTAAAGGGCTCACTATTATCAATGAAAGCTGTTATTAAAACCTATAATGAAGAATCCGTAAAAAAGAAAAAGAAGAAAGGACGACGAGGTAGAAGATAATGGTATTAATTAATAATAGCTTGCACACGATATTAAATAGCATCATTAAAACAGCTTGCTGCTTGCTACTACTTAACCTAAGCGGCTGTGTCGATAGTGACGTCAGTGATCTCACTCAATATATCAGCAGTATTAAAGCCCGACCCAAAGGTGCCATTAAGCCCTTGCCCGAAATAAAAATTGTAGAACCCTTTATTTTTAACCCAGAAGGCTTACGAGACCCGTTTCGGCCAGTAGAAAAACGTGCCAATATTGACAATCCGAATAATATTGGTTCAAATTCTGGCATACATCCCAATACTTCACGCCGCAAAGAAGAGCTGGAAAACTATTCTTTAGATACTTTAAGAATGGTAGGTACATTAACTATAAATAACGGTCTATGGGCTTTAATTAAGGCCAGTGATGGTACGATTCATCGCGTCCGCAAGGGCAATCATATAGGACTTAACTATGGCGAGATCAGCCGCATTAG
>CAZNGU010000575.1:0-2042 GCA_964572325.1 uncultured Methylomarinum sp. | reverse complement strand
CATCATCCATGCGTACAAGAAGTGCTAAGAGACCGCCGGCCATGATTTATCCTTTTTTAAGATGATGGTTGTGTATCATTTCTATTATATCAAAGATCTCTAACTTCAATTATTTCCAATGAATAGCTACGGGCTTCCTGGTCGAAAGTAAGGTAAAATTATCTTTCTTTAATATTAGGTCGTTTATATGCAGCTCAGAGAGATAAATAAAATTCGTTATAGAAAGCATCTCAGAATGATATTTGTCAGTATAGTATCTGCTCTTTTAATTATCGCACCCGGGACTTCTGCATTATTTATTTCCCTTTTCAGCAACCCGGAAGCTTCATATCTTTTTCACAATCTGGCAGGTGTAGTCGTTGCAGCGGCTATAGTCGCTTTTGTACTAAATAAATTTCGTCAGCATCCTTATATGTTTGAGGTGGTCTATGTCTGGGATTTAAAACAACAGTTAAATCGGATACATCGCAAACAACGCAAGATAGAAGCCGCAATTGAAAATAATGATAAAGATGCCATGATCATTATGAATTTTATGCACCATGGTTCAAAACAACTTTATGAACTAGACGATAACACCATTACGATGGAAGATTTGCTGAGAAAAATCCAGATTCATGATAAGCGTATGGAAGCGGCAGGATTGAGTTCACTCACAGACTTATATAACCCAGCCATGTTAGATCGGTTTTAGATGCCATAGAGAAAGTATCGTAGCTTGGGTTGGGTGTTGTTTATGAAACCTAACAGATTTATTGATTTGTAGTTGTTAGGTTATGATGAAAAACGTCAAAGGCAAGCTACAGAATATTTGGGATCAGAGTAAAAATAGAAATATATTACTTCGTGTTTTTAATAGTTTTTACTCTGACCCCAAATATCTATAAATAAAGACTCAATTACAAGTATTGATAAAACATATATACTGAGTCCCTGCAAAAAAAGTTGATATATCGCTGTGCCTTACCCTTTCATTATTTTATTTTTTAACTCTTTTTATCCCAGCCAACTACAATATCATTATCAAGCGTAATTCGAAGATCATACCTGTTACCGCCTTGATGATTATATTTCCATATTTCTTTTTTCTTTGTTTTTAAAATTTTTT
Source organism: uncultured Methylomarinum sp. (assembly GCA_964572325.1). Lineage (GTDB taxonomy): Bacteria > Pseudomonadota > Gammaproteobacteria > Methylococcales > Methylomonadaceae > QPIN01. The sequence continues at coordinate 934 of CAZNGU010000575.1, read as the reverse complement.
CATCGATGTCTTCTGGCTTTCCCAGTGAATCTAATAGTTGTTCTGATGTTTGATCTTGCCAAAAATAACCTTCCATTAATTTTTCGACTAGGTCGATATCATTATATTTGTCTATTAACTCCTGACGACGTTTCTTTTTCTGCTCAGCTTTATTCCAAAATACTAAAACAGTAATAACTGCTAAAATGCCAATTAGTAATCCCCAACCCACTGACTCTCCGAGCTGCATAATTCCATAAATTGGCAAACCAATAATTATTAACCAAATTAATAATGTAGACTCTGCCTTGGTTATTCTCTTTGCCATCTGCACACTCCTTTTAATATAAAATCAAAAATAATAGTGTTCTACCCTCTATTATTAAAAATAATTAGTTTCTGAAACTTACCTCTATTACCATATGCCGATAAAGTATAGATTTGACAGTTTATATGTCAGGATAATGGTCGCAGCGTATCCAAAAGAAAAAGGGAATACAACGTCAGTAAATCCACTTCTAAAGAAAATAGCTTTTAATATGCAAAATATTTCTAAAGCTAAAAGTTTCCATGAATCACTTGTGGAAATTTTTCCAATTTTTACTGCTTCAGAATCAAATCCGAATGGAAAGTCGTTTAGTTTACTGACTACTTCATGATTAACAGGTTTAAATACTAAACCTTTAGGTAAAAAAATACCGTAAATTCTCGGCGGCCAATAACCTTCAATACCTATATGCTTAGAAAAAATCAGATTCCCTTTAAAATAACTAATACTGTTTGGGTTAATGGGTTTACCTTCTAACCATTTGTCTCGAATTTTTTCGTATGTTTCACTTGTATAGATTAGCGTCCAAATATCCCACCTAAACTCTTTTAATGCTCCCTTTGTGAACCTAGAGGGTCAGGCCCTGACGAATCCCCACGAACATTCTTAAAAAAGTGAGTAAAAACA
>CAZNGU010000574.1:0-2044 GCA_964572325.1 uncultured Methylomarinum sp. | reverse complement strand
GGGCGGGATTTTTTTTTGTGTTGGATTTTTTTCTTAGTGCGTTTTTTACATTTTGGCATGATATTTTTTCCTATTAGTCAAAGTGGAAATGAATGACTGCGTCTGTTGTGACTTTTTGTACATCGTTGATTAGTGCGTTGATAGATTTATACGTTTTAATGTTTCCCCGGCGAGTGCGGATAGGGTCCCAGTCCAGCCGCTCAACGGGGTAATAAGTATATTCGAGCTGGTAAGATTTATCTGGCGATTGTAATACGCGCCACGATGCGGGGGATATTTGCATACCTGCAAGTTGAGATATTTGCATTATGCGAATACCTGAAACAGTAATGCGGCGCTGGCCATGGCCAGCGGTAACAAAATAATAATCAGAAGAAATAGAAGGATTGTTTTCATTTTGTTTTCCTGTCAATTTTAATGATTGCAGCTTTATATAATGGCTTAAGCTCGCAGCGTGGACGCTTGGCTATACGTTTTACCTCTGGATGATCGACCGCTGGCAAGTCGTCCAGAATACAGATGGATTGTGTAATCAAACGAGCCATGTCGTGTTTTGATATATACATGTTTTTACCTTTTTGGTTGCCGTTTTGTTGTATTAAGTATAGCATATTATATGTATTGGTCAACCATTTATATTAAAATGGTGGTTTATTTTTAGTGTTTTTTTGTATTAGCATCAGAGATAATTGGCCTGATTTTTGTTTGTATGGTTTAGGTTTAGCCTTGTATATAGGCTTTTTTCGTTGTTTTCCGTTTTGCATTTATACGTCCTGTTTGTCTGTGCGTTTACGTTTTAAGATTGCTATATCATATTTTTCCTGATACGCGAGCTGAGCGGGGGATTTTTCGACGATGGATTCGAGGCGTTTATTTTTTACCTGTTCATACATGTCTAGATCATGGCGAGACAGAAGCACGTCGAAATAAGGCGGTATGGGTTTTTTTTGCCCGTCGATAATATGATAATCAGCCGGGTAGAAATCGCTCATGTATTTTTGAAAAAAATCGTGACCGATACCAGGTTTGCTAGAACGAGTTGTCCATGCAGGCGCAATTGAAATTATGGAAGATTGACCGTTAGGATGAAGGAATGATTTAAATATTTTACCATCGATTTTATCGAGTATTTTATCGGACTGGTGATGCTGAGCTACATATAAAATATTATTAAAAGTCATGGTCATTATTTTGACCGAGCCTTTGCCCCAGAGTTTTGATATTAGTGCTGATTCATAAAGCACATTTTCTGCGATTTGTTTGTCAGGTGCGCCGAGTAATAAATTAAGTTCTGGCGAAAAGGTATAAGAATCGATAGGTGATTCATACGCTTCCAGGTCTGGAAGGTCGCCCAGACCATAAATCAGTAAATGGCCATGAGGCCGATACGTTTTTGAACCGTTTTCGCCTACAGCTTCATAGCGGATTTTAACATTCGGAAATTTTTTACGCAGTCGTTTGATAAAAAGCTGCGTCCACCGTTTAGGAAAATAATAATCAGGTGGTAAATGTTCTGGATCGACCGTTAGCGTAAAAAAATAAGATGCTAATTTTTGAGTGTGTAATTCACACGATGATTGTACGGCACGGCGCAGAGCGTGAAGGGCATAACATGATGGGCAATACCCGCAAGGTAGATTGCCTTTATCATATTTCCAAAATTCGCGCGGCTCGAAGAAGCTTATTTCAAGCTCTGGATATTCAGGTTTTGGGAGCCACGCGATTTTGTCACGGGTACACATTTTAGTGTATCGAGTACAGATTAGGTTTATGAGCAAAGGATTCTAGCGTTAAATTACTCGACGTAATTTCAAGTGCTAATTTTCGGGGTTTATTGTGATTATCTTTAATGGTAGAGCCGATGTATATCTCGGCTGTTTTATTTTTTAAAGATAAATCGGGGAAGTGCTGAATAAGCAGCTCGCATATTTCAGCGAGCGCTTTTTGTTGTTGAGAATTTAATTCAGTTGTCTTTGCTTGGATGTTGATTGTCATCAGGCGGCACCTTTCGTGGTTGTTTAAATGGACGAATATAGTTATAGGT